>NZ_CDLUDY010000168.1:0-12948 GCF_975968855.1 Petrachloros mirabilis | reverse complement strand
GGCAGGCCCGATGGTTATCTTCGTCCACATGGCTTCGGTCTGGGTGCCCTTCACCAGCGAATCCAAGGAAGCCATCGCCGATTATGATGAGATTCAGAAAGAGATTACTCTTGCGCTACGGGAGTGTGGGCGACGGTTGGGGTTGTTCGTACGCCGGCGGGAACGTGCTGCGAGCGAGTTTCGGCGGCGCAATATCTTTGACCTCTATATTGAGGAGGTCGTCGAGGCGTGCAATCGCATGAAGGGGGGGAAGCTTCCGAAGGAGAAGCTTAAAGCGCAGCTCCACAAAATCGCCAGTACACGGACTGGTGGCATGAAAACCGATGAAGCTTTGGGGAAAACAGGATCCGGGCCAGAGGGTTTGCCCCATTCAATCATTGTCACAGCTGAAGGTGTTGAAGGGGAAGTGGAGGTGGCTTCCCAAGTTGAGGCAAACCAGGCGAAAATTATGAATGCGGACTTGCTTGGTGATGGGAAACCTTCCGAGCAGTCCACGACAAACAAGACGGGCAAGCCCAGCACGAACGCGGGCGTATCAGCCAAAATTGAAAAGGGCAAATCGGCTCAGATGGGTCTATTTGAGCTGAAGGAGAAGTCCGGCAAGGCGCATTTAAAACGACCGGCAAAATCGTCGGGGCGGCGAGCTAAGAAATAGGAATACCAATGGCCACAAAAGCTAAAAAGACCACCGCTGTTGAGAAAAAACTTCTCGGCTTGGCCGATGTCGTGATCGCCGCGGCAGATCGGTCGAAAGATCCCACGATCGCTATCCCGATGCGTGCCCTGTCAAACGTCTCATTTAATGAACGCAAGGGCATGATCGAGATGGGCAACAAGAAACAGGCCCGATCATTTTTCAACGTTGGCATGGCCAAGAAATTCATGCAAACGATCCTTGTAGCCGATGCTCTCTCGGAATTGCAGCGGGCAGATCTGACGACGTCACTGCGCGAAATCTACTACCGCACGAAGCACACGATCAAAGATTCGCACGAAAACACTTTTGACACACAGGATGAGTCCGATCCAGTGATCGAAGATCTCGAGGTGTCGCTGGCCGCCTTGCGCGAAGAATTGCATGTCCGGGCGGAGAACAGCGGCAGCATCGTGGGACCGGTCGTGTTCGGTGACGACGGTGATCGTGTGGATTGCTCGAAGCTCGGGAAGGGCGGATATTCGGTTCCTTCAGTCGTAGAGCCGGAGTATTTGGAAATCCGTCGGTGTACTGCCGATTTTCTCCTCCTCGTTGAAAAAGGGACCCAGTGGAACCGGTTGTCTGAGGACAAGTTCTGGCGTCGCTACAATTGCGTATTGCTTACGGGAAACGGACAGCCGCCGAGGGGGGTTCGCCGCCTGGCGCGCAGACTTCACGAGGAGCAGAAACTGCCGGTCTATGTCCTGGTCGACAATGACCCTTGGGGCTATTATATCTACTCGGTTGTGAAGCAGGGTTCGATCAATCTCGCATTCGAAAGTCAGCGGATGGCTATTCCAAAGGCAAAATTCATCGGTCTTTCCAGTGCCGATCCTGAACAATACGAATTGCCTCGAAACGTCGGTATCAAGTTGAACGAGAAGGATATCGCCCGGGCAAAAGAATTGATGAATTATCAGTGGTTTCAGAAGCCAGCTTGGCAGGCAGAAATAAAGCGGATGCTTGCCAGCGGCCTAAAGTACGAACTGGATGCCTTGGCGAACAAGGACTTTCAGTATCTGACGAAGAAGTATCTCCCGAGGAAGCTCAAAGAGAAGGACTGGCTGGATTGAGCTTGCTTGTCCAAGCTCGCACACCGCTGACCCGTTTCATGTCTGCAGCGTTTAGCGCACACGTCCTCCAAACTCCGTCCCCAGAAATCCTGCCGCATGAAGAGGCGTCCTCCCCCCCAGATGAATCGGCCAGGATCCCCTTCCGGCTCATATTTGATCCGAGGGAATCCCAGAGCGATAATGTATCTGCATCTTCTCCTTTTGCGGTTTCCTAGGAGGAAAAACGCGACCACATGACTGCTCCAGTCCCGTCGGATCAACAGGCATGGATTCTCATCGTTGATGACGATGTAGATATCGCCCTTGCCCTGAGCGATCTGTTTATGCACATCGGCTACAAAGTCGTCGTGTCGCACACCGGTGCTGATGCGCTTTCACAAGCCAAAGGCCAAAAGTTTGACGCCATACTACTGGATGTAATGCTGCCCGATACGGACGGCATTGCCCTGCTCGGAACTCTTCACGCGATGGATTCGACCATCCCAGTCATCATGGTTTCTGCGTTTGCCGACGTAGCCAAAAAACACGCATCGTTGTCCGCCGAAGCGTTTGCCTACGTGACAAAGCCGTACGATCTGGAGGAACTGAAGGCCTTGTTGCGCAGAGCGGTAGGAGTGAAACATCTTTCTACCGAGGCTACCACGGCAAAACAAGCGCTCACTGCCAGCGAGACACGATTTCGGGAAGTGGTGGAAACCGCTCCGGACGCTATTATTCTTGCTGATGGAAACGGACATATCATCTCTTGGAATGCCGCCGCGGCAAATATGTTCGGATATTCTAGAGATGAAATTCTTGGGCAGCCCCTGACCAGGGTCATGCTAGAAAAATATCACGAGGATCACCTGCGCGGGATCGAACGTGTGCGTCTGACCGGCGATATGCGGCATAAAGGATTGCTGCTGAACGTGCATGGCCTCAGAAAAAATCATCAGGAATTCCCCATTGAAATGTCACTCAGTAGTTGGACGGCTGACGACGAACGCTTCTATTGCGGAATTCTTCGTGATGTCACCGCGCGCGAAATTGCTGCGACCCATCTGCGTCACCATCAAATAGAACAGCAGGCACTGTTAGATCTTATTCCGGGCATGGTGTGGTACAAAGACACCAATAACCAAATTCTCCGAGCGAATCGACTGGCCGCTCAGTCTCTGAATAAAACAGTGGCGGAAATCGAAGGTCAATCCACCTATGACCTGTATCCGGAAGAGGCCGAAAAGTATTACCGGGATGACCTCGAGGTCATCCAATCTGGTCGTCCGAAGCTCGGTATTATCGAACGCTACCAGATGGGTGATGGCGAGAAGCGATGGGTGCGGACGGACAAGGTTCCTTATCGGGACACTGACGGCACCGTGCTCGGCATTTTAGTGTTTGCTCAGGATATTACGGCACTCAAACGCATGGAAGAGGATCTGCGTGTGGGTGAGGAATGGCTACGCAGCATTATAGAGTTTTTACCTGACGGGGTCTTGATGGTAAATGAAGAGGGGAAGATAGTTCTCTTGAATCAAGCCTTGGCGGTCCTGTTCGGCTATGATCAGCGGGAACTGCTAGGTTGTTCGGTCGACATGCTGGTTCCTGAGCGATTCCGAAAGCAGCACCCCGAACGTCGTCGTGCTTTCTTCGCTCAGCCGACTTCCCGTAGCATGGGAAAAGATCGCGACTTGATGGGGCTACGCAAAGATGGCACGGAGTTTCCCGTCGAGATCAAGCTGAACCCTCTTGTTACGTCAGACGGGCTTCGTGTCACAGCGTCGGTCATCCACGTAACAACCCGCACTACATAGTTGCCCAGCCCGATCCAGGCTCTTCTCCATTTTGGCGCGTTGGTTGCGTCAACGGAATGTGCACGAGGAAACAGCTTCCCACGCCAGGCGTGCTTTCAACCGAAATACGTCCTCCGTGCGATTGCACAAGACTTTTCGAGATATAGAGGCCCAACTGCGCCCCTCTTGCTGTAGGGATGGCAGAACGAACACCTGAAAACTGCTCGAAGACATGGGGAAGATCGTGTCGCTGGATGCCGCATCCAGTGTCGGCGACGGTCAACACGATGCCTCCGTCCGATGCGCGCCGACAGGCGATCGTGACGGTGCCCCCTTCCGGCGTAAACTTAATGGCATTGCCAACCAGATTCCATAAGACCTGCTCGAGCTTGTCGGGATCTGCCTGAAGAGAAGGCAGGTTTGTCTCGATCTCTGTGCGTAAATCAATTTGTTTCGCCTCGGCTACCGTACGGACACTTTCACTGACGGCGCGCACGAGGTCTCCTGGATGAACGGATTTGACCTGAAGAGGGTGGGCTCCCATTTCCAGTCTTGACCAGTCCAGGAGTTGGGTAATCAACCGAGTCAGGCGCTCCATGCTGGATTGCATTCTTCGCAGGTATTCGGATTGACGGTCATTCAGTGGCCCCGTGACCCCGCTGAGCATATTGTCGATGAATCCTTTAATTGCCGCCATGGGGGTCCGTAATTCATGTGATACCACTGATAGGAATTTTGTTCTCACTTCATCGCGTTCCACCAACCGCCGGTTCAGTGTTTGCAAGTCTTTCTGCGTTCGTTGAAGCCTCTCGTGATAGGTGCGTTGTTCGGTGATATCCTCATAAGCATTAATCAACAGCTCCTCCTGATCATGTTCGCTCAGGATCGCGGCCGTGCAACGCCCCCAAAAGAGTGTCCCGTCCTTTTTCTTGTATTGGGCCTCGAAGACATGGCGGCCGGCTCGAATTTCTTCAATGCGCCGTTGCCGATCAGCTGGATGGAGATAATGCGATGCTGCCGTGAGGCGCACAAATTCCTCCTTGGAGTCATAGCCCAGAATCTTCCATGCCGCTGTATTCGTGTCTATTACTCGCCCCTCGATCGTGCTGAGCGCGATTCCTATGGGAACCGTTTCGATGACATCGTGCCATCGTTTCTCGGATTCTTGGAGAACCTGTTCCACCCGCTTCCGGTCGCTGATATCCCTGATATAGGTCAGAAATTGAAGAAGCCGTCCGTCCACGTCGTAGACCCCTGAGCAGTTCAAATACACCCAGACAATGTCCTTATTCTTACGGATATACCGTTTCTCCAGTTCAAAGGATTTGATCTCGCCGCGGATGATGCGTTGGCACTGGCTCCAGTCAGCCTCCACATCATCCGGGTGAGTGACGCTCATAAACTTATCGGCGAGGAGTTCAGATTCCGAGTAGCCCAACAGTTCGCATAGCCTCGTAGGTACTTTAAGCCACCGGCCGTCGAGACCAACGTGTGTGACCATGACCAGCGAGAATTCCTCCGTCTTCGCTAATCGGTCTCGACTCTCCCGTAATGAAGCTTCAGCACTCCGTCGGACGACAATTTCAGATTCGAGTGCCTGATTGAGCGCGCGCAGTTCTGATGTTTTCTTCTCGACTGCTCTGGCCAGAAGTTCCGAGGTGTTTCGCTCGCGGGCTGCGGTGCTCTGACGATCAGAAACCAGCAACGCCGTGACCACAATCGCTGCAGAAGTGATGCCGCGATTCAGCAGGATGAACCAATGTAGAGGAGGTGGCCAGAGGAACAGGGGAGGAATGAATGTGAGTGCGACGCTGGCTGACCCGATCAAGAAAGGCATGCGGGGCCGTGGGGCGAAATATGAGAGTAGGATAATAAGAATGTAGATGATAGGGATATTGATGGATGGATCAGTCCAAAGGTCTAGACAAAACGTCGCAGCTTCAAGCACCCCCATGGCGGCAAAAACCACCCATGGATGCCGTTCCGCTTTAACAGCGATGATCATTGAGTCAGAGCTTTGTGTGTCTTGTGGCACTGCAGACCTGCTCTTTCTCGTGAATTGACAGTGGAGGCAGGAGGGGAATTTCTCTCAGTCCAGCCCTTGCCTCGCCGCTGGTTGCCGAGGGTAATTTGCCGAACTTTCCCAAGGAATGTCCAGTCATATTGTTTCGCGCTCGTCATGTTTGTCCGGACAGCTGTTGTGCTAGTCAGACTCCTGGGGAATTGTGCTACATTAGGCGCCCCATGCGCATTTTTATTATCGGAGTCGGTGCGACCGGTTCTATACTCGCAAAACTTCTCACTCGACAGGGTCATCGCGTCTCCTGCGGCGATCGTGATCCGGAGCGTGCCCTCCGCTTCCTCAGAACAGAAACCCGTATTCCCGTGTATAAGGTCAATGCGCGCAATGTCAGTCACGTCGCTAAAGTTGCGCACGGCGCTCAGTTGATTATTAATGCCTGCCCTGCTGTCTTCAATAAGATCATTCTCCGTGCGGCACTACGCCTCCGCGCTGACTACCTTGATACTGCCTCGCATCTGGCCGGCAGTCCGTTTCATGCGGAGCAGCTTCGCTTCGACAAGCGTTTCCGGGGAAAAGGGCGTGCGGCGATCATCACTGCAGGGCTAGCACCAGGATTGACCAACCTGCTCATCGCAGCTTCTGCTGACCTATTGGACGACGTGAAGGAGGTTCGAGTCCGTCTTTACGAATCTACCGACAGTGTGGGGCCTGTTTCCCAATGGTCGGCAGAAGTATCATTCGACGAAGCCGTGTCCAGACCGGTCCAATACTTGGACGGGCGGTTTCGACTCGGTCGACGGTTCGGAGAGCCAGAACGTTTCAAGTTCCCGAAACCAATCGGGCTGGTATCAGTCGTCCTGGCAGCCCAGGACGAGGTTGTGACGGTCCCTCACATCATTCCGCTGAAGGCAATGGATGTCAAAATCGGGGGATCAGATATGAACCGACTACGCCGATGGTACCGCCAGGGAAAGATCCGGAAATCTCGAGGTCTTGTCGCCTCACTTTTCCCGAGAACTCCGACGCCGGCTTTGGTAGACCGGATGATCCATGGAGGGCTTCTCCACAATGCACGCTTCGAAGCGGCGATTGTTACGATTGGAGTGCGACGTGGACATCCTGTAATGGTTCGATGGGATGCTTCAGTTCCAAGTCTTTATACGCTTCACCGCCAAGGGCATCTTCGGGCACCTATCGCATGGGCGACAGCTCAAATGATGGCCTTGTTTGTGAAATATTTTCCGAGGGACTTGGTAGGCGTTCATCCGCCCGAAGACCTGCCGATTGAGGTTCGCCGTGCAATCCTGCGAGATGCCCGTGCGCGAGGACTGAAAATCGCCAAGCGGATCACGAATTGTCCCCCTCAAGCAGGCTAAGCCAAGCTCGTGCCTCCTGTGCGCCTTGCGAGTCCTTTTCCTCGGATGCTAGGATGTAAGGGAGCTGAAGGTTGAGGTTGGTTTTTTAGAACCTTTTGTTGTTTTTCCAGGCTCACCCGCCCTTCAGCACTTAGCGGGGTCGCTATGCCGAACATCACATTACTCGTTTCACCCAGTTGCGGAGCCTGCCCGTCTGCCAAAAGTCTTTGGAAGCAATTGCGGGTAAAGTATAGTTTTTCATATCGCGAGATCGACATCACGACTCCGGACGGCCAGGAACTTGCCAACCGTCATTCTGTTCGCGCTGTCCCGGCTACTATTATCGATGGTCGTCTCACGTTTATAGGCGTTCCGAGCCGAGAGAGCGCCGAAAAGGCCTTGCAACTTAAAATGAGACAGAGAGAAGGGTAGCCATGGACGAAGACGATATCGAGCTGCCGATCCTTCCCAGAATCGACAAAGGCCCTCCACCGGATTGTCCCATCTGCGGTGACCCTATGTCCTTTATTGATGGAGACTGGGCCTGCGTGGATTGCAATGGGGAACTCCTGGGGCCTGAAACGGGATAGTCACGTTTCTCATTCGGTGTCATGTGTGAAACGTAAACACTCCCCATGCGCATAATGATTCTTCACGGGCACTTCATGGTTCACGCTTCATAAAGTCCGCACTAGATGCTTCGCATCGTCACCGGAGCCTTTCATCCAGCCCTTGATCATGCCCTCGTCGAGGACATTCGTTCCGTAAAAGCCGGCGACCCTTTCGCTCCGCTGGCCGTCATCGTCCCATCCGCCTCGCTAGCCGATCGTTTGAAACGGTTCCTGGCCATTGAATCAGAGCTCCCCCTGCTCAATGTTTATGTACTGACGTTTCATCAGTTCGCGTTACGGCTTCGAGATGATCTCGTGCGGAGTGGCGAACGGATCTCCCATATGGAACTTGTCGATGACTTCTATTTCGAGCAACTCCTTCGACAAGTCGTGAAACGAGAGCTTCCAGGATTGGAGATGCTCTCCCAACTTCCGCCGTCCGCTGGAACCTGGAAAGGGCTTTGGGCGACCGTGCGCGATCTGAAGGATGCCGGTGTTCATCCGGAGACCGCACTAAAGGCTGTGGCAGAAGGTCTATTCGAGGAGGATGATCGTGCCTGGCTCCGTTCGTTGTTTACCCTCTATGCCACCATGCTCGAAGGAAGCCGATCACTTGGGGTCGGCTCAGCGGATGATCTCGTCGCTTCGCTTGGCCGAGACCTCTCACGATCGCACTTCCTAACGCAGTTTAGGCGCGTTTATTATTTCGGCTTTTACGATCTTTTACAGGTGCAACTTTCGTTCTTCGAGTCAGTTGTTCGATGCACACCGGTGACGCTCTACTTCCCTCTGGGGCTGAGCCAGTCCTACACATTTTCACGTCGGTTCTTCGAGCAATATCTGTTGCCGCTGGCCGAAAGGCATGATGACCGGAGCGATGCGTCTGCCGCCGGCTCTTTGTTCGATCGGGTCGAACTTACCGTCAGCAATGTTATCGGCGCGGAGGAGGAACTCGCCACTGTCTGTCGCGAAATTCTGACGTTGGTTGAAGTCCATGGTTATCGGTTTGACGAAATTGGAGTGGTAGCGCGGTCGTTCGAACCATACCGCGCCAGGCTTCAATCGGTGTTTGATAGACATCTCGTGCCATTTACCTCCACGGCGGGAAAGCCGCTGTCGCGCGAGCCGCTTGTAAAAACGTTATTGCGATTGGCTTCGCTCCCGCTGAATAACTTCGAGCGGTCGGCTGTCTTAGACGTTCTCACCTCTCCGTACTATCGCACCCTGGAGGTTAACGGGATAGCATGCGAACTCCGATCAGATGTCTGGCGAATGGCAGTCTCGACATTGGGTATTACCAAAGGCGATGCAGAATGGTCTCGATTGTCTGCTTCCACAGTAACGTCGATTCTTCGTGAAGCTTCGGGAGAAGACGAAGGCTTGCGGTCTTGCCTTGTGGATTCCAGGCAGGTAGCACTTCTAAGTTCACTGGTGACGCGGCTTATCACCCACTGCGCGCGTCTGCCGGAAAAGGGCCCGATCAGCCTGCTTACCGAAGCTTTTTGTGAATTGGTGGAAACTCATTGTGCAATCCCGGGCTGGACGGAACCGGAATCCCCAGAAGCTCAAGGACAGATCACTCCTGTTCTTGTTGGCTCGCTGGTGAAAGATACACTCGATCATTTGTCGGAGCTAGATCCGGTCGGGATGGAACTCACATGGCTAGAGTGGACGGAACTCTTCCAGCTGGCGTTGGAGGATACGACCCTTCCCATCGAAGGCGATCCTCACCAGGGCGTCCACGTGCTCGATGCGATGGAGGCTCGCGGGCTGCGTTTTCGTGCGCTTTTCTTAATGGGTGTCAACGAACAAATATTCCCGAGATTCATCAGAGAGGATCCGTTTTTACGCGACCGGCATCGTGTCGTCCTGGCATCCACGCTGGGGTTCCTGATCGAGGAGAAGCTGGCAGGCCACGAAGAGGAAAAACTCTTGTTCGAGTTGCTAAGCCATGCCGCGACCAAACGGCTGTACCTTTCCTACCAGCGGGCGGACGAAGAAGGACGCGTAATGGCCCCCTCTGCCTTCGTGTCAACGGCACAAGAGGATCCATATTTTATTGCCGCGCCAGAACGGTTGATGCCCCGTCGATTGACGGAGCGAGTCGCATTGCAGCCGGCGATTCAGGATGTTCTTCCGGCACAAGATCTTGTCTTGACCCTGTTGTTCCGTGAGCAGGATGCGAGCCCAGTCTTCGTTCATCGAGGACAGGATCACTCTCTTTTCGATCACGCTCAGTCGGTTCAAAAATACATGGAAAGGGACTCGCAGGAACTGGGGCCCTTCGATGGGATCCTGGGTTCGCACCCCGCGGCTCTTCCAGCTCTCGATCAGGTCGGTATCTCGGCAACTGCACTTGAACGGTATGCCACGTGCCCTTTTCAGTACTTCGGGGAACAAATTCTTCGTCTCGAATCGGTTAGGACGATAGGGGAGGATCACCTTCCGGCCTCGACACTTGGCACGCTCATCCACGACACGTTGCGTCTAAGTTATAAACGGTTGACAGCTTTACAGTGGCCGGAGGTGACGCTTGATCCCTCGACCGCGCAAAACGTGATTACAGATTCAGTTGCAAAGGTGTTCACCGATCATGCAATCACTAGCGGAACGGGGCATGCATTGCTTTGGACAATGGCTCAGGAGCAAATCATCGATTTGGTCGGTAGCCTTGTGGCTGCCGATGAAGAGGATTACCAGACGACCGGATATCAACCACGGGCTTTTGAGACGGAAGCGCGAGGGCTGGTGCCATTGGGATCCAACGCCAAAGGTCTTAAAGTGCACGGCACGCTGGACCGGATTGACGTCCGGCTGAACCCGATTGGTCTCCGCGTTGTCGATTACAAATTCAAGCAAGGGCGCGAAATGGAGTCCACGGATCGCAATTTACTTCTTGGGGCCATCAGGGGAATTAGGCTTCAGCCTCCGGTCTACGCCTCCATGGATATTCCGTCGATGCCTCCACCGAGTGAAGTGCAATTTATTTACCTTGCGCCGCGGTGGAAGCCGCCGATCGTACGCTCAATCTTCGAACGCTCACAATTGCGGGGAAACAACGGGAAGGCAATCACACAGACAGTCCGCATTCTCATGCAAGGAATCGAAGGGGGGGAATTCTTCATCTTGCCGGATGGGTATTGCGACCATTGTGCCTATTCCGCAGCGTGCCGTCGCCACGACCAGACAGTCTGGTGGCGCTCGTATCGTTCTCCGCAAGCAAGGGTTTTGCGTCGATTGCGAAAATTAAAGGTGGCTGATGAGTGAGGGAATTTCTTTCTCTGATTCCCATGATCGACTGCTGGCCGAAACCACTTGGGATCGCAATGTAGTCGTAGTGGCGGGTGCTGGGACGGGAAAGACAACGATATTGGTCAATCGGATTCTCAACCTTTTGATGAGGGAACCCGAGCCGTTGGCCATGACCGAGATTGTGGCTCTTACCTTCACAAACAAGGCTGCAACTGAGATGAAGCAGCGGCTAAGGCGTGAGCTGATCAAGCTTCGAGATTTGACTGACGATCCGCTATCGATGCTTTTTCGAACCAGATACCAGTTGTCGTCAGAGAAGGTCCGCGATCGAGCAGGAACGGCACTCGCACAGCTCGAAAAGGCGCAGATTGGGACCTTGCACAGTTTTGCTGCGCACCTGTTAAGGCTTCACCCTCTTGAATCAGGAATAGACCCCTCTTTTCAAGAGGATGATGGCGAACGATTCAAGGAATTGTTTAACTCAAGATGGGACACATGGTTAGCAGATGAGCTAGGCCAGACTGGATTGCATCATGAGCACTGGCGTCGAGTGTTGTCTGGAGCGAACCTGGAGGATGTGAGGACCCTGGCTCTTACATTAGCGGGGGAATCATGGGATCTGAAAGAGCTGACACGGCAATGTACGCCTACCGTCCTAGACAGCCCACTACGAGATTGGTTGAAGGCTGTACACGAGAAAGCCCTGCACCTCATAAACGTTCGCTCGGGGGCAAAACAACTTAAAGCGGAAAAGATGCTTTCCGCATCGGCTAACTGTCTCGCTTATGTGCTTGAACGAGGCCTGCAGGGCATTTCGCTGCTATCCCGAGACGACCGCACCCTACTGGAAAAGAAAATCGATAAACCCACAGCCGGTTGGGACGAACAGACGTTCGCGGAAGCCAAGTCTATTGTGTCTATCTCACAGCAACTCCTTGTGATAAATCCATCGTACTTTGAAGACCTAATAGGACTACTCCTTCCGTTTCTGCACAGTGTACGGCGGTCCTTTTTGACGTCCGGTTGGATTTCGTTCGATGGATTACTGACACGCGCTACGGCTTTGCTTCGTGATCATCCTTCCGTCAGAGCCCGAATCAAGCACAGTTATCACGCTATTCTCGTCGATGAATTTCAGGACACGGATCCTGTGCAATATGAAATTGTGATGTATCTCGCCGAAAAACTTGGCAGCTCGAAGGCATCATGGCAGGAACTCGAACTGCAGCCCGGAAAACTCTTCATCGTTGGCGATCCCAAGCAATCGATTTATGCGTTTCGGCGCGCTGATATCGAAGCGTTCGAACGAGTGGTAGAGAAGATCATCGGTGGCGGAGGGATCGCCTATTCGCTTGTGACGAATTTTCGCAGCGGCGGAGGAGTGCTTTCGGTAGTCAACGATTTCTTCGACCGGTTGTTTAAGGCCAAAGAACATATTCAGCCGGCGAACGAACGGCTGGAGCCACAACCTCAGAGGAAAGCAGAGATGTCGGCCGCCGGGGTGCAGCTTCGGTTGGTGACTGCAGGAGACGATGAAGAGGAATTTGATACGGCAAGCGCTACCCGTGCGGAGGCCGATCAGCTTGCGCGCTGGCTAAAAGAAGAATTGCTAACGGGCACAACAATCATTGATCGCGACTTGAAACCGGGGGCACTTCAGCCAGGTCACATAGCCCTGATCTTTAGAAAGCTGACCCAGGCCCAGGACTATCTCGATGCTCTACGCCGCTACGGCATCGCCTACCTGACTGACGGGGAAAAACATTTCTATCGGCGTCAAGAAATCATTGATCTGGTCAATCTGTTGCGGGTGCTTGACAATCCTTACGATCGCATTGCCGTAGTCGGTCTGCTCCGCTCGCCGCTCGGAGGCGTGTCTGATCGAGACATTCTTGTATTGCAACAACTGGATTCCCTGGACATTTTAAAACCAGAGGCGCTGGCACGCTGGCCCCATTCACATGCAGCCACTTTACAAACGTTGTATCAACGAATGGCCGAGTTGCATCGTCTCGCGCCGCACTGTCCGGTTCCGGATGTGCTCGACCTGATTTTCGAACGACTTCCGGTCCTCGAATTGGCCGCTACGTCGTTGCACGGCGAACAAGCAGTCGCCAATCTCTGGAAGGCCCGCGATATGGCCGAGGAACTTGCCGACCGTCCGCATC
>NZ_CDLUDY010000167.1:0-8418 GCF_975968855.1 Petrachloros mirabilis | reverse complement strand
TATTGTTACACCGCCGAGCGCCAAGGGATAGAGAATCGGAGCGCTCGCACCATTGAACATCGTAAACGCTAAGACCATCGCCGCCACGGTTGTCACCGCGTAGGTCTCGAACAAGTCCGCTGCCATACCGGCACAATCACCGACGTTATCGCCCACGTTATCGGCAATGACCGCAGGATTCCGAGGATCGTCTTCAGGAATGCCGGCCTCTACTTTTCCAACCAGGTCAGCACCCACGTCCGCCGCCTTTGTATAAATCCCACCGCCGACGCGGGCGAACACGGAAATCAAGCTGCCCCCGAATCCAAGGCTGATCAAAGCATGAATTGCCTTCTCCTGACTGGCCATCGCCTGCGCGATCGAGTAGAAGGCGGTAATTGCGAGAAGACCCAACCCGATGAGCAGAAGCCCCGTCACAGCTCCACCACGAAAGGCTACGGTCAACGCCGAGTTCATCCCGTTATGCGCCGCCTGAGCCGTACGCACGTTGGCGCGAACGGCGATGATCATTCCGACATAACCGGCGATCGCCGAGGCTCCTGCACCGACCAGGAAGCCGATGGCGGTCAGAACACCGAACTTATCAGACACCGCACCAGCTCCGGCCAAGATGACGAACAACACCGCGGCCACGACGCCGACGGTCTTGTACTGGCGATTCATATAGGCGCCGGCGCCTTCTTGAATCGCTTTCGCAATTTCCTGCATCTTGGCGTTGCCGGCGTTGAGTTTGAACACCCACATCGCCAGATAGAGACCATAGGCAATGCCGGCTAGCGCGGCAATCAAGGCAAACGTCACAATCGCTGAGTCGCTCACGGGATACCCTCCTGGTGGATAAACGGAACCCTTATGTCACACGCTTCCCGCTGGCTTCAACCCATCAAAAGTACAGAAATCAGAAGGGGGAAACCGAGGGTGGCACAGATTCAGCTTGAGGCTAACTACCTGAAAAGTTAGGCCATTCTATAGGGATGCGTGAGAAGGATCAAGCCGAAAAGAGCGAGAACGGTAGCATGGTCGTCCGCCTGCCCATACAGGCGCGTATGTTCAAACATTCGTTCGACCCGTGAAATCGAAAATTACCAGACCGACACATGATCTGAAAGCCCACTATAAGACTACGCTCCTTGGATGCACGCTGTGGGAAACGAGTTGGAGCTTCGCCGCTACTTGTGCTTCTGCACATCGAACGCAAAGCGAAGTTGCGCCGCCCAGTATTCCTGGATGAAGCCGGAGCGGTCGAGCGGGCGGTCTTGCTCGCGGTAGAGGCTGAGTTCGAAGTCACGCCAGCGCATGGCGACTCCGATAATCCAGTCCAACTCGGACGGCCTGGCAGCGTTCGACGCGGTGCGATCCGTGAACATATTGACGTCTCCGAAGAGCACGACTTTTTCGCGATACACATTCAGATCAAAATGCCCGACATACCGGAACAGCGCTCGCCCCGTATTATCGGGCCTTGAAAAATAGCTTTGATTGTGGAACAGCCAGCCGAAACCACCGTAGAAGGTGAGGTTGTTCTTCGGAAAGAGGTTCCGCCACCAGCCCCAATCTTGAACGGTGCGAATGCGATAGTTGGCCAAGGCGTCGGCATAAGCCTGACTGAGGCCACCCCGATCCAATGGGGCATCCCGTTCATACTGGGCCCGCCAACTCCAGTGTCCCACGGTTCCGGTCAAGCCATAAGTCTGATCCCACTCGCTCAGTTCGATCCAGCCGTTGTCACGGTCAGAAAAGAAGTTCTGGTCGGAATAAAATGTGAGGTATTTCTTATAGAGATCTGTTTCGAGATGGACCATGTGTCGAAGACCCACGCGTCCCGTGTTGTCAGGCCGTGCTGCAAAGGAGGGATTGGATATGAACGCTGCCGTCAACAGGTACCCAGCGATCAAGGATTCATCGGCCTCACCCTCCACATGAGACCCGTTCGGAGAACCGTTGTCGACCGTAAATTCCGGTAACGGACGCCCGTACTTTTCGAGAGCGAATGCATCGGGCTCGTTCACCATACTGCACCACGCCAGTCCGAGACCGGCCCCGATTACCCACACCCGGCCCCGTCGCCTCTCCTGGACGGTACAGAACTGCATGGCCGGGCCTTCCCCTCTGTAATAATTATCGAAGGATCAATAAATACGTGCCCTTGCACACCGCAGTGACGTGGTGCTCGCACAATCCTGCATCGGCAACCATCGGCCTGTCACGGCGTCCCTTGCGCTGATCCAATCCCGACACAACCGGCAAAGATGTCTTCACAGTGATCTTCATCACGGTAAGATCTCGGCACGCTTTCGTATCGGACCGTGTCAATGCGATCATCCCGAAAAATGATCGTTGCACGGCACCCGTGATGCACCATTGCAAAGCTGCCTTTCGAACCGGGGAACGACTCTTCTAACTGCGATGCCTCCCGGTAGTAGACCACTACCGTTTGGTTCGGCGTGGCTTTTTCACTGACCGGATGGCCGGCACAGGCGAATAAATCGTCTTTCGTCTTCCCGATCAGCGCCGCCTGGGAAGAAGAGGGCGACTCCCCTTGATGGGTCGATCCGGCGCAAGCTGCGAGACCAACAAGACCGAGCCCCAAACCGATCGCCACCAACGGTGATTTCATAGCCAGCCTCACAATCGGCGCGGAGAATACCTGAGCGGAGACGGAAAGGAAAGTGAAGTCACTGGGGATCTCATTTACGTGAGGGCAAAGACTTTGCTATAGTCCCCCGCAAGGGCAAGTGTCATGGGACTTGAACCGAACTACATCGTCGTAGACGGGCAGAGGTTCAGTAAGGCTAAGCTGGCTCTGGACAACCATGTCTACAAGAATTGCCACATCGATGATTGTGACCTCTACTATAGTGGAGGACAGTACGAACTGCTCGATACCCATGTGACCAACTCACGCCTCATCCTCAACCACCCAGCCAAGGGCATGTACGCCGCCCTTCAGATCTTCAAGATGAAATCGCCGAGCTCCCGCATCATCTCCGAATAAACTGACTGCCATCGGTCCGAAGATAGAGGTTAGGGACACGCCCTGCCCGACATCCTATTTTGTAACGGGAATGTTTTCCGTGAACTTCACGATGTCGATCGGCTGGAAAACGGGATCCTGCGAACCCTTGGAAGACTCTGCTTCAACCCGCTGCAGGAAGGATTCCGGTCCTGTGATCGGGGCGTATTGGAGCGTGGCTTCCACATCGAAGGTCCTCGTGTCTTTTGGTGTGGGGAATGTGAAGGTTTCAACGCGGACTTCGTCTGGCTTCAGCACAGTATCTTCGAGAACCTTGACGGCTTCGAAATCCAGATGGGTCTTATGCCCCTTCGCATCCTGATAGGTGCGCCCGTAGACACGCTTTTCCGAAAACACCGTCTTCAGATTCTTTCCTTTAATATCGAGATTCAGCACAACACTAGCCCAAGCCGGATGGGTTGTCGGTAGATTGTGCGGCACGAGGCTCCTGACTTTGACCGTCACCATCGTCTTGTCCCCGTTGATCTTGGTTTCAACGTCGAGTTTAGCGGCTTCCTGCCTGAGCTTTCCGATGCGGCCTGGGAAGGTATGGTTCGCGACTGCCCGTTTTTTTTCCCCGTTGGCCGACTCACCAGTTTGTTCGGGCATGTGACACGACTGACATTGCTTTCCCAATTTGATGGCCTTGCTCTGATCCCAGTTGCCGAGCAGATCGTTGGATTTGCCCAAGTTCGCGGCAGAGGGCACCGATTGATGACAATTCAAACAGAGATCGGATTTTCGGAACAGCGCCAATTCTTTCGACTGATGGGCCAGGTTCGACTCAAAGTCCCCATAGGGACCGTACATGACCTTGCTGCCGGCCGATTCGTACTTCGGCTCTGGCGGCTGCTTGCTCCGATCAACCTGCTTGATCAAGTGGCACTGGGAACAGGCAACCCCGTCGATCTGCGGATCTCCGGACTTGGCCTGATCAACAAACAGTTGGGCCGCCTCCGGGAACTCCCGCACATGCGGCGCATGGCACCGGAAACAGAGAGCCTTATCTTTCCCTGCTGGAGACGACAAAAATGCATCGAGAGTCGCTCGAAATGCCGGAGAATGGAGAGACTTGGACAACGGCGACGTTTCCCACTCCTCAAAAACGCGTTCATGACAACGTTTGCATTTGTTGGCATTGGGGAACGCCTTCTCGATCAGAGCTTGCGATTTCTGATCTTGCGCGAATGTGATGCCGTTTGAAATTGAGAACGCCAATCCTACAGCCAGCAGCGCCAGCATAATCAGACCAATCTTCATACCTTTCATCTGGAGGATCCTCGACAGCATTGTTCTTCCTAGCAGCTAGAGAGTTTTCGCACGATAGGTCAGCATGCGGGGCTTCGAATACTCGTCAAGGATCCCCTTGGCTACTTCTCGCTCCTTATCACTTCCCAAGGTCGCCAAATACTTGTCCTTGAGCGCCGGTTCCGGCGTGGGAATCAAGGCATAGGTCAATACCGCCTCCACCGAAGCTGCCGTGGCACCGTCTGGGAGGGCAATGGAAAACGGTACTTTCCTTGTATTCCCCCCTTTAATAAAGGGATCAGGAATGTCGCCGCGCAAAATCTTGTCGAAGGGCAAGCCGAACTGTTTGACCTCGGATCCCAACACCTTTCCCTGAGCATCCTTCACGGTGATCGCGAGAAAGACCTGCTTCAGCACGGGGTCTCCGTCCGGAAAACTATGCGGAAGACTCCCCACCTTCACCAATGCCGTGCCTTCGAGCGCAGACGCCGATTTGGTGGTTTCCAGATCCACGCGCGGCATCCATTCGGCCTGCAAGTTACGATTCTTCAGTAATGTTCCAGGAATCACAACGCCACGGAACCAGTGCCGGCCGATGGAGCGCGTCATCGCACCCCGTTTCGATGTCGAACTTCCGGTTGAGGGCTCCATGTGGCAATCCTGGCAGATCGTGCCTTGGAGAATTTCTCCCGGCAGATCCTTTTGGGTCACGTCTTTGACCTTGTCAAAATGGCAGGAGGCACAGTAGTTCGCGCCGCGATAGAGCTCGGCCTGTGCTCCCGGATGCACGAGATTCTCCTCTGGATCAGCATAGGGGCCGTACATGATTTTCCCTGGCTCGATCTTGAACGTAGGTGGCGGCAACGGCGTCGATTCAACGGACTTGATCAAGTGGCATGAGGAGCAGCTGATGCCTTCGACCTTCGGCGTCCCTGCCAACACTTGCGCGGCGATTTTTTCCGCGTGCTGGGGAAACACCGTCGTCGACGGCACGTGGCAGGACAGGCAGCGCTGCCGCTCTTGAAGCGTCGGGTTCGTCTGCATCCACAGACCAAGAACGGTCTTGAACACCGGCGATTCCAATGATGTACCGTGCAGGAGGGCCGCATCCACGCGACCGAAAGTTTTCAGGTCGGGCGTCTGCTCCCGGACCCCCTTCCATTCTTCGTAGTGGCGGTCGTGGCACTGTTTGCACTCTTCTGAGCGGATGAAAACCTTCTCAATTTCTGCGACCCATTCGGCTGGTGCCTGTGTGTCGCCTCTCTGTGCAATCGCCCGCTCGTGAAACGCCGCGTTCACGGCCATCACTAACAGCACGAACAAGACGCCCCAAAGCCGACCGGTCAGACGTTTCAGCATCTAATCTCTCTTACAGCCCACGAAATGAAAATTGACGCCCCATCCAACGGGATCGCTTGGGTCCGCCGGTTCGTAGGTTCCCACGGTAAAATTGCATTCTTTCATCGCCTTCTTGATAGCCCGCCCGAAATCCAACATGGTTCGGATCTCGTGCTTGTCGATCTCTTTGATGACCGAGCGCACCTTGATTCCCGCATAGTCAGCGCGGGAATTTCCGATGACTTCGAAGACTGCGACGCCCTGCGGACGCTGCAGCTTGAGTACCTTCTGGATCTCTTCGTCGACTTCTCCGACGACCACTCCGAACTCCTCGCCCAAGGTAAAGGCTTCCTCCTCCGTCATGGGCGAATCATCCAGCCCGATCGCCTCGACCGGATGGAATCCTACCGTCAACCCCACGCCGACAGCTCCCCATAACACAAAGGCCCTTCCGTGACGAAGGGCCTTTGTTATGGAATCCACGACCCTCTTAGATTCTTCCCCCAATTTTCTGCCTCGTAGGACTCTCTACTCTTTATGCTGTCATTCGAGAAATTTACCTGCTACTCATCATACCAGTACGATCAGATTTTTGCCGAAGGATCGATGACCAGTTGAAACCACGGCGCTACCGCCTTCTGACCGTTCCGCTCCTTGTTCTCTCCATTCCAAACGGCAAAGGACACCGTTTGCACACGGCCAGGGATAAGTTTGGCTTCATTTTCCTGCTCTTCCTTGGATAGTGGGCGTCGCATGACGACATGCCAGACACCATCCTTCCACATCGCTTTGCCCTGAACCCTTCCCTGCTTTTCCTTCGTGGTAAGCGTGCTGAACCCTCCGCCAATGAGGTCCTCGACAGAGGAGATCCGGCGCGGGATAACTTCGAACGTTCTCACACCCTGCCTCTTCCGATCCGCGCTCCTGGCAGCGCGGCGGTCAATGTCGCTTTGCCAATCGGCTTTCCAATGCCAAATATTGATGTAGTGGTCAAGTTGCCCCATGCAGAAGAATGCGGGAGCATCTCCAAGCGGAAGTCCGATTGCAACTCCGTCTCGAAAAGTACCCGGTGTCAGCCGGTCGTTTTTTGTGTTGTCCTGCCATTCGAGCAGAAACGCGATTTCTGTTCCGTTATGAAGCGACCGGACTGTCAAAACCCTTGCCGTCGGTTCCGGCCAGACAGGCCTCGTAATCACCTGTCCGCTCAAGGGCAGCATCGTCGGGGCGATCTTTGCCCAGGCGGCATCTTCAGGAGCAGCAGGCAGATCTCCCTCGACAAAGTGGGCGCGTATGACCATGCCTTCGGAGCTGACAAGGGGGATTCCCAAACCGCCGAGCACACCGGCTACGACGAGGATGCAGAGGAACAGGAGGAGGAGTGGGCGGGAAGCGGGCTTCTTCGTTCGTACCATCCAACGTCCTTTAACGGCTGCGACGGCTGGGTGCGACGAGATCAAAAAATAACACGCAACGATCAGATGACCAATTGGAACGGCCCCGTGTTTCTACCAAAGCCGCACACGGCGAATCTTGTTCTCGCCTCGCTCGCAGATGAACAGATGGCCATGAGAATCCAACGCCAAGCCGACGGGAGAATTCACGACCGCTTCCACGCCCATCAGACCATCGCCGTGCTTCAGCGCCCCAGCCGACTCTTTGGCAACGAAGCGCGCTGCGCCGCAGCCCCCCATATTCTTATCTTCGTAACCGCTGTCGCCGTTTCCCGCCACGGTTGTAATGATGCCGGTGACGGCATCAACCTTCCGCACTCGGTGGTTCATCGTATCGGAGATATACATATTGTCCTGGGCATCGAAAACGACGGCTTCAGGCGCATGGAGCATTGCACGGATGGCCGGCTTGTCATCACCGTCGTATCCGTAGCGACAAACACCCGCCACGGTCGATATAATTCCGGTCTGCCGGTCGATCTTGCGGACACGATTGCTGCCCTTATCAACGATCACGACGTTACCATTGCTGTCCACGGCAATCCCAACAACGTCATACAGGCGGGCTTCCGAGGCCGGCTTGCCATCGTCCAAGTACATCGACATATCCAGCCCGTCTGAGCAGACCGGCATGAGCCAGCCGTGATCGTCGCTGAAATCAATGCCGATCGCGTCGCCCGACAGGACGACGAGATTGCGCGCAACCAGCGGTTGATCCCTCGCATCGTCTTCGGCAGTCCAGGTGCCGGCGATAGTTGTCACGAGCCCGGTGGCCGGATCATAACGTCGGATCTTGTGAGCCTGAGTGTCGGCGATGTACATGACATCGTTCTTGTCGAAAGCGATCGCTGCAGGCCACGTCAGATTGACTTCCAGTGCAGGCCCATCCCCGTTGAATCCATGCTGACCAGTCCCGACGACTGTCGTGATGACGCCGCTCTCACGATCAACCTTTCGGATCCGGTTGCTGCCGGAATCGCAAATATAAAGATGGTTGTGTGAATCAAATGCGACGTCCAGCGGCAAGTAAAGCCCCGCTTCTCCGCATGGCCCTTCATCTCCGCTGTAACAGGTTTCCCCGATACCGGCGAAGTTATGCAGGGTCCCTTCATGGAGATTGACTCGACGGATGCGATCGGAACCCGATTCTGCAAAGTAGAGCCAGTGCTCTTCCCTGTCGAGCGCGACATGATGCGGCAATGGAATACCGGCCTTGATAGCGCGTTTCCCGTCACCGGTGCTCCGCGCTTTGCCATTTCCCGCAAAGGTTTCGATGTACCCGAGAGCTAGCTGGAGTTCCGTTTCCATATCCGTGAAGCCTAGGCGTGAGTCGCCGGTTGTGCTGCCGGTTGCTCCACACTGGGCGCC
>NZ_CDLUDY010000166.1:0-3196 GCF_975968855.1 Petrachloros mirabilis | reverse complement strand
TGGCGAAGAAGGGGCGAAGGTTGTGGTGGCCGCAAGGAGACGGTCGCTCTGCCAGAAAGTGAAAGAACAGATTTGTGAAAAGGGTGGAGAGGCTACGGTAGTTCAAACGGACATTTCAGAGGAAGCTCAGGTTCAGCGGCTGATGGAGGAGACGATTCGCCATTATGGCCGAGTCGATATCCTAGTGAATAATGCCGGTATTTTTGGTGGTGGACGGATTGCCGATACAAAAACGAGAGTGTTCGACGAAGTGATGAATGTCAATCTCAGAGGGACGTTCTTTTGCTGTCGTGCTGCATTTACACAGATGGAGAATCAAGGAGGAGGCGTCATCATTAACATGTCCAGTGTAGCAGGGGTGCAAGCCTGGGCCGGCACGGGAACCTATAGCGCATCCAAGCACGGGGTGATGGCCTTGACCAAGTCTCTCGCGGATGAAGGTCGGCCTCGTAACATTCGAGTGAGCGCAATCTGTCCGGGTGGAGTGGCTGATGAGTTGGTCGATGCCGGCCCCGAAGCTATTCTTGAGAGTGAAAAGATCAGCCCTTATGACGTGGCTGAGACAGCCGTTTATTTGGCGACTTTGGGGAAACACGCAATCGTTCACCAGATCGTGATCGATCGATTGGGAGCTGACTGGTAACAAGACGGTTCTTGACGAGGCTACTTACCAGCGATGACGTCGGCGGTCGTAGTAACGCGTTCCGTAGAAGGGGCCGACATATCCATAAAACCCCGGCCTATAGATCCAAGGTCTACCTAGGTAGATTCCTAACCCTACAGGCGGGTAAATATACGTGTAGCCGAAGCTGTAAGGGCTGGGGACAACGGTTGTGGCTGGTCGCTGCAAGAGTTGTTGCTGAAGGTTCGCCGTTTCTGCTGCCTGTTGATTGAGTTGTTCTTTCAGCTGGCCGACGGCCAGTTTCTGGGCTTCAAGTTGCCCCTTAAGTTTGCTGATCTGTTCTCGTTGTTGTTCGACGAATGCGTTCAGACAACGCGTTTGTGCGTCGTTGGTGTAGTTTGAGCATTCCCAGGGTACTTCAGTATCGCTATGAGCGGGAATGGCGAACAACGAAACCACTGTCGCAAGGCCTGTCGCACAAAGAATTCGCTTCATTGGCTGCATATGAGAGATTTCTTTCATTGTCCAGGTGTCTGCCTTCGCGGCAACTTGTACTGTTCAGAACGTGTTTCAAGTGTATCATTCGAATTTCTGGTTTGCTAGGACCTGATCGTCTGGAATGAACAGGGGTTGATTGCTTGGGCATTTAATTGATTTTGTAGGAGATGCTCCATACAATGCCGCCCGAATAGCGGGGCCCAATGGCTGGCGTATCTCCCTCGAAAAAGATTCTGATCAGGCGAAAAAGACCGTCGACTCGGAAGGGCAAGCCCAATGCTGAGGTAAGACGTCGATTTCAGAGGAAGCTTCTATCCTGGTACGGCAAAAACGGCCGCGATCTCCCTTGGCGAAACACCTCCGACCCTTACCATATCCTTGTTTCAGAAGTGATGCTGCAACAAACTCAGGTTGATCGGGTGATACCCAAGTACCATGAATTTCTCGAGCGCTATCCCACATTTGAAGATTTGGCCGATGCGCCGCTAAAGGACGTGAAAAAGACGTGGTATCCCCTTGGGTACAATATCAGACCGGTGCGTCTTCACAGTATCGCCTGTGAGACGGTGGAACGTTATGGCGGACAACTTCCACGTCAAGCGGAAGAACTGCTCTCATTTAAGGGAATCGGTCGATATACGGCCGGAGCCATCCGCTCGTTTGCCTTCAACGAAGACGCACCGATTCTCGACACAAATGTGATCCGTGTCCTTTATCGCGTTTTTATAGCGAAAGGCAACCCCAAGACACAAAAGAGCGCATTATGGATGCTGTCGGAGGCATTGATCCCGCAGGGCAAAGGGTACGATTTCAACCAGGCGCTTATGGATTTTGGGGCGACTTGTTGCACTGCTCGGACCCCCGGTTGCTCTGGTTGCCCGATGAGAACCTTCTGCAAGTCGTATGCGCTCTTGACTAAAGGCCGGGCTGAACGATGAAGACGGTTGAGGTCGCCGCAGGTTTGATCTGCCAAGAAGGAAGGTTTTTGATCGCAAAGCGGAAGACCGGTGTCCATTTGGGCGGTTTCTGGGAGTTTCCCGGAGGAAAACGGGAGCCTGATGAAACCTTTGAAGAATGTCTGAGGCGGGAACTTTTTGAGGAGCTGAGCATTCGAGTTGGTGCACCACGGCTCTTTCAAGTTATTCTGCATAAGTATAAGGAAGAAACAATAGAGCTGCATTTCTTTCGCTGTTCGATCGAGGCGGGGTTTGCTGCGCCGCTTGATTGTGATGAGATCCGTTGGGTTTATCCTCACGAGATGGGAAATTTAAAGTTTCCGCCGGCCGATCTCCCGATCATCGAGGCTTTGCAGCGAGAAGGGAACAGTTCATGAAGGTTGTGCTGGACATCGAAACGATTCAGACATCCAGAGAGGAATGGGCCCGCCTTTCTGGCAAACAGGATTCAACCGTCGGCCTTAATACTCCGGGGGAGGGTTACGATTTGTTCGAAGCAGGCGCTGCCGAAGAACGGCGCCGGGTCGAAGATGAACAATATGCGAAGTCTGCTTTCGATGCCACATTTAGCTCCATCGTTTGTATCGGGTTGTTGGAATTTTCCGATCAGCTGGAGCCCCGAGGAGCCATAGCCTGGCACGGCGGGAATGAGCGTGAGTTGCTCCGGCAGTTCTGGGGCCGCCTCGCGCAGAGCCGCCCCACGCTGTTTATCACCCATAACGGGTTGGGGTTTGATCTTCCCTTTCTCAAAAAGCGTTCGATAATCCAGCAAGTGAAGCCGAGCATAGACATCAACTTGGCCAAATTTCGGACGGATCCGGTCTACGACACGATGGCTGTTTGGAGTAATTGGGATACGCGTGGATGGGTCAAGCTCGACGTGTTGGCCCGCGCGTTGAATGTTGAGACGAAATCCGGGAGTGGAGAACAGGTCGCTGACATGTGGGAAAAAGGACAGGGAGTGGAGTTGGCACGGTACTGCTTACAAGATACGTACGTGACGTATGCTTGCTACTGCCGAATGAATTTTCGCCAGCCCCTGTCCAGTGAGGTTGTCTTGCTTCAACCCGAACTTGTGGATGTCGGTTGAAGTAGTCTAGCGTGTCACCTCAGCGGTCGC
>NZ_CDLUDY010000165.1:0-32771 GCF_975968855.1 Petrachloros mirabilis | reverse complement strand
CTGGACCCACGCCCATTCGTCGAGTGCGGCTTCGTCCATGTCCGGCGGCGTGATGGGCGATTGACCGCGGGATTTCAAGAATTCAATGAGCAAGCGAAGCGGGGGCGAGTTCTCTTTCTGGCAAAAGACCCGTGAATAGAGAAAGCTTTCAGGCGTTCCTTGAGAAGGTTGAGCTGTTGAAGGAAGAATCGGAAGTTGTTTCGCCATGGGGAAATCCTCAATAAAATCGCGAGGTGACTCGCCCTGATCTTACCGCGCCAGTGTACTGTACGCTGCTTGGTCCCGAAACTGCAAGGCCCCGGTGAAGGCGTTTCCCTGCGTCTGGAGCCTGTTTTTCCGGTTGACAGTACGAAGGCGCTTGGATAGACTCCCGCTGGTTTTTCGCGTGAAATCAATCATCGCGGTCTCTTTGACGAGTTACTTCTTTATATCGAAGTTTCTACTCAGAGGCGTGTAGTTGCAATTCACCTTATTTCAGTTTTAAGGGAGGTTTCTCGCATGGCTAAATCAATGACCAAGTCGCAAATTGCCGATTATGTGGCCCAGAAGTCTGGGCTGACGAAGAAGGCTGCCGTCCAGATGCTAGACGACTTTGCCTCTTTGGCTTATCGGGAAGCGAAGAACATCTTCGTCGTTCCTGGAATCGGGAAGCTGGTACTTGCCAACCGTAAGGCGCGCATGGGCCGGAATCCTCAGACTGGTGAAGCGATCAAAATTCCCGCCAAGCGTGTGGTGAAGTTCCGTGTGTCCAAGGCTGCGAAGGACGCGATCCTCGGGAAAAAGTAATCAGCCAGATATCACGGCTATAGCGCCAGCCAGGGGCACCCAAGGCTTGCCGCTGTTGACCAAGAAAAACAAAGGGCCGGCCCCCGTGGAGAGGGCGCCGGCCCTTTGTTTTCCATCAAGAATTTATGGAGATGTTGAAGACGAAAGCCCTCGACACTCCAGTTCTTCAAAGGTGTGTCGGCCCGAGACCGCTTCCCCCGAATCCATCGTGACCGACGAGGCGGATGGCATCACCATCATGGACGAGCGAATCGTCGCTCGCGATTTTCTTATTGATGGTTACGAGGACCTTCTTTTCCCGGATTAACTGTAGCAGATGGCGTAACTGGATGCCTTGCCGTTGAATCAGTTGCCGGACTGTTATCGGTGAAGCAACTTCGCAGGCGAGATCGCGCTCACCGTCAGCAGTTTGGAGTTGTCCCATGAGAGATATCGTTACCATCGTTGCACCCGATTCGCTCCTCAACGGCGTTGACTCGGGACAGTCTGATAACAATAATGTCAGACGATGCCAACGCTGAATGTTCAAAATCCAGGAATGCCGGATCTACAGTTTGTCCTTTTCGTGTCCGCCCTTTGCACCGCCAACCTTGAGAAGATTAATATCGATCAAGAGCTGCGCGATACCATCTTCAACCGTTGCTGGTCGCTGATTCATACGAATGCCCCGCCGACCAATTCGAAGGAGCGATTCCTCGATCTCCGCCAGGGTACCGAATTGACACTTGAGGCGTGCGTCTCCACGATTCGCTCGTTATTATCGGAAGCCGGTCTTACCACACTGATCTGGGACAACCCTGTCAGTGAAACGACCCACGAGAGCACACCTGCTGCACGGCCGCTCATCGATCGACTCGGGCAATTGTACCCCGATGCCGCGGATATCGTCGACCCCCCGCAGGGGGGATCACCAGATGGCAGAGAATCGCTGGATTGAAAAGTCCCGCCCGGAGGAGAACTGATACATGAAAGTCACGGTGCTTGAGATCCCGGGAGTTCTACTCATTGAGCCAACCATGTTCAAGGACCAGCGTGGATTTTTTTGTGAAACGTATCATGAGCAACGCTATGCCGAAGCCGGTATTAGGAAAACGTTCGTTCAAGATAACATTTCACATTCGGTTCGCGGCACCTTGCGCGGGCTGCATTTCCAGCAGCCACACGCTCAGGGAAAACTCGTGATGGCGGTTGAAGGTGTGGTGTTCGATGTCGTTGTCGATATTCGCAAAGGGTCACCTGCCTTCGGAAAATGGTACGGCGTTGAACTCTCTCCCGGGAACTGCCGGCAACTGTATGTGCCGCCGGGATGCGCACACGGGTTTTGCGTGACAAGCGAACGCGCTACATTCCTGTATAAATGTACCGATTTCTATTCCCCGACGGACGAACGGGGGGTCGTTTGGAATGATCCGGCTCTGGGAATCTCTTGGCCAGTTTCAGCACCGATTCTGTCAATAAAAGATCAATCCTACCGCACATTGGCGGAGATGGATGCGGAACTGCCTCGGTACGAAGCTGATCACCGCTGAGGATTGCCGTTGATCCTGTGTCGATCCCTGAGCTATCCTATGCAGGCTGTACGAAGGGTGAGAGCCTCACGAGATCTTAGGCCGGACTTATCGCATAATGAGGAGGATTGGATGAGCAAGAGTCTAAAAGGAACCAAGAGCCACGAGAATCTGAAGCAGGCCTTTGCCGGGGAATCGCAAGCCAATCGCCGGTACCTTTACTTTGCGCGGCGTGCTGACATCGAGGGGTATCCGGATGTGGGAGGACTCTTCCGCGATACATCAGAGGCCGAGACCGGTCACGCGTTCGGGCATCTTGATTTCCTGAAAGAAGTAGGCGATCCCGCTACCGGAGTACCCATCGGCAACACAGAGACAAACTTGAAGTCAGCGATCGAAGGTGAAACGTACGAATATACACAGATGTATCCCGGCATGGCTAAGACGGCGCGCGAAGAAGGTTTTGCCGAGCTGGCCGAATGGTTTGAGACGCTTGCAAAAGCAGAGCGTTCCCACGCCAACCGATTCCAGAAAGGTCTCGACAGCCTGAAAGGCTAAGCGCTGTTGATGGATTGAAGAAAGGGTGGACTGAATCCTGTTCAGCCCACCCTTTGTGTTTCTATGGGCAAGAGTTCAGGAGATGTGAGTCGATGAGATGAAGGGTCTCAGCCTCATCAATCCGGTAGATCCGGCACAGTTGGAACGGGAAACGCTTCGAATTTATGAGATCTGCGACGGCTGCCGCCGGTGCTTCAACCTCTGCCCGTCGTTCAACACGCTGCTCGATCGAATCGATGTCTGCGAGAGCGATGTCACGAAACTGACAACGGCCGATCACCATCGGATTGTCGACGAATGCTACTACTGCAAGCTCTGTTTCAACCATTGTCCCTACACGCCGCCTCACCAGTACGAACTCGATTTCCCGCATTTAATGATTCTCTGGAAGAAGCGGTTGGCGAAGGAGCGCGGCGTCGGATTGCGGGATCGGCTCCTGGTCAAGACCGATCTGATCGGGACTATCGGGAGTCTCACGGCGCCTCTGGCAAACTGGCTTATGCGGAGCGAGATTATCCGCCGTTTTGGAGAATGGATCGCCGGCGTGCATCGTGATCGCCAGGTGCTGTATTTTTCAAGAGAGACTTTCCCACGGTGGTTCGAGCGCCGAGCCAAGGTCGCCTCGGTGAAGACGCCAACGAAGAAGGTGGCTCTCTTTTCCAGCTGCTTGGTGAATTACCAGGCGACGGATATCGGAAAGGCAACTGTTCAGGTTCTGGAAAAGAACGGGGTTGAGGTGGTGGTGCCGGAGCAGCGTTGCTGTGGGATGCCGAGCTTTGATATTGGCGATACAGCGGCGATTCAGCAGGCGGCGTGCGCGAATGTGGCTTCATTACACAGATGGGTTACGCAGGGGTATGATGTGGTTGTGCCGACAGCGAGTTGCAGTTTGATGTTGAAGCGCGAGTATCCGGAACTGGACTCTGGCGAGAAGACCAAGCAGGTGGCTGAACGGACGTTCGATATCTGCGAATATTTGGTGAACATGAAGAAAGATGGGCTGCTTGCAGCGGATTTCTCCAACAAGCCTGGCCGCGTAGCCTACCAGATACCTTGCCATCTTCGCGATCAGAATATTGGCTTCAAGTCGAAAGAACTGATGGAAGCGGCTGGTGCGAGGGTTGAGGTGATCGAGAAATGCTCCGGGCATGACGGTGCATGGTCTGCGAAAACGGAGTTCTTCCCCATGTCGATGAAGATAGCTGCGAAGGTGGTGCGATCCATTGAGCAAGTGCCAGCAGATGTGATCGCGTCGGATTGTCCCCTGGCCGGCCTGCAGCTTGATCAGGCAGGGGCCTCGGCTCACGTGGGAGGTAAGGTAACACTCCATCCGATTCAAATCGTTCGGGACGCCTATGGATTGCCGAAATGAATCTGCTCACACCAGAAGACGTCCTCCCATTCGAAGAATATGAACGGCAGCGGGAATCGTTTCGTAAACAGATTATCGCGCTGAAGCAGCGGAGGCGGATTGCACTCGGGCCGTTGTTGACCTTGGTATTCGAGAATCGGGACACGCTCCAATTTCAAATTCAAGAAATGATCCGTGTTGAGCGGATCGTGGAGCCGGCGAAGGTGCAGGATGAATTGGACGTGTACAATGCGCTTCTGCCTTTAGAGGGCGAGCTCAGTGCCACGCTCTTAATCGAAATTACCGAGGAAGCGCGTATGAAAGAATGGTTGGATCGATTCATGGGGTTAGACCATGGAGAGAAGGTGGCTATCGTGGCAGGCGGGGAGCGGGCGTTTGGGAATTTTGAAGGCGGCCATAGTCATGAAACCAAGATTAGCGCGGTCCATTTCGTACGCTTTCGCCCTAGTGTAGCGATGAAAGCCGCCTTTGCCGATCTGCGCCGTCCCGTGATCCTTTCCGTAAGTCATAATGGGTACGAACACGAGGTGCACGTTCCCGGAACGATGCGCGAAGAATGGCTGAGGGATCTCGGATGAGCCTTCCCGTCGTGTTACTCAGTAAACGTATCGAGTTTGCTGCTGCCCACCGCTATGTCAAGCCGGAATGGAATGAGGCTAAGAACCGCGAAGTTTTTGGGCCCTGTTACAATCCTCCGGCGCATGGTCATAACTACCTGCTCGAAGTCACAGTGGCGGGTGAGGTTGATCCCAAGACCGGGATGGTCATCAACCTTTTCGATTTGAAGCGCGTTCTCCTTCACGTCATCGATGAATTCGACCACAAGAACCTCAACCTCGACATGCCCTACTTCAAGGATCGGATTCCCACGTCGGAAAATCTTGCCCGTATTCTCTGGGAGAAGCTGGCGCCTCAGCAAGACATTGGCAGGTTGCATTCCATCAGGCTATATGAGGATGAGGATCTCTATGCCGATGTAAGGGGAGGGTGGGGATTGGATGTGGCGGCTGTCACGCGTCGTTACTCGTTCACTGCCATACAAGAAGGGAATCGAGGTCGAGAATGGGATTGTTTCGTGACGGTGCAGGGCTTGATCGATCCGGTCACCGGTATGGTGACTGACATCGGCGCATTGAATCGATTGGTTCAGGATCGGGTAATAGAAACATTCCATTGCCAAGATCTTCGGCAAGTGCTACGAACTGCGGCAGTGACCGGCGAACAGTTGGTTGAGCATATATGGATGTCGTTGGTGTCGGGCGTGGCTTCTGGAAAACTCTCAAATGTCCATCTTGTCCAATCTCGTGATCTCTCTTTCGAGTATTCCGGCTAATCAAGACAGCGGCAACCTCCGTGCAGCGTTGTTCAAGTGCCTAGGGTCATGACGTTTCAAGGGTGGCGGGTTAATGTCTTTCGGGCCAGGTACCAACCTCGCCGGCTTTCCCCGATGGAGTGATTAGCAATCAGCGGATCTGCCAGGATTGCAAAGTTCTCCAACCTTCTCGATCAACGTGTTTGGTGAGAATGGTTTTGGGAGAAAGTTGGAATCTTCAATTATGCCGTTAGCCTGAAGGGTGTCTCCCGCATAACCGGACATGAACAGGATTCTTGCTTCAGGCCGCATGGCTTTAACGCCTTCCACAAAGTCGACGCTTTTCATCCTTGGCATGATGACGTCGGTAATGACAAGAGGGCAGTTCCCCTTCACCATCTGAAGAATCTGCAAGGCTTCGACTCCGTTTGCGGCCGCCGCTACGTGGTAGCCTCGGTCTTTGAGGATTGTCGCAATGAGGTCACGAATGCTCCTGTCATCTTCCACGATCAGAATAGTGTCCGGGTTGGCGAAACGTTCTGGAGCAATGTCGTCGCATGCCGGCTGCATGATCGGTTTTCCTACTCGAGGCAGATAAACTGTAAATCGGGCACCACGGCCCGGTTCGCTCGCCACATCGATGTATCCCTGACTTTGTTTGACGATGCCATAGACCGTTGCAAGTCCGAGACCCGTTCCTTTTTCTGGTTCCTTGGTCGTAAAGAACGGTTCGAAGATATGAGCCATTGTCTCGTTGTCCATTCCGCAGCCTGTATCTTGAATCGTGATTCGGACATAAGGGCCTGGCGTCGAACCCGGATGCAAACGGCAAAAGTCCTCGTCCAGACTGGCATTGTCGGTCTCGATGTTCAACAGTCCTCCGTCCGGCATGGCGTCCCGTGCGTTCAAGGCGAGATTCATGATGACTTGTTCGAGTTGAACCGGATCGACAAGAGCATGTCCTGTTCCGGGGTGGAGAACGATGACAGTCTGAATCTGTTCCCCGATGAGACGCTTGAGGATATCTTCCATTTCACTGATCGCCGTGTTGATCGATAGTTCTTTGGGTTCGAAGACCTGCCGTCTGCTAAAGGTGAGCAGCTTTTTGGTCAATGCAGCCGCACGCAGGCCTGCCTGGCTGATCAATTCCAGATCCTGCCTGGCCGGGTGCGACGCCAGCTGTTGCAACAGGCGTTGAGCATGACCGATCACCACCATCATGAGGTTATTAAAATCGTGCGCAATGCCGCCTGCCAAGCGACCGACTGCCTCCATCTTTTGTGATTGATGAAGAGCTTGTGTGGTGCGTTTCTGTTCAGTGATGTCCGTGATCGTTTCGACGACGTGTGTACGACCGTCTGCCGTGGTTGCTTTCGACCAGTGAACGAGGAGGTACTGGTTGTTGGGCAAGGCGACTTCGTTTGAGACAACTGAGTCGGTTGAGACGGCTTCCGGCATACGGCAGAACGGGCAGGGAGAAGGACAACCAGCAATCTTCTCGTAGCATGAATAGCCGGCAATATTGCCAAACTTTTTCAAGCCGGTTTCATTCTGAAATTGGATACGGTGTGTCAGGGGATCAATGACCGACACAATGACAGGTTGGGAATTCAGCAGGACTTTCGGGTCATACTGCGGAAGATCGGTTGATGGTTCGAGAGAGATCATATGTACCTGCTTTCACAGGCCAAGCCGAGATGCGAGCCGCCCCTTTCCCTAGGGGCCTGCTTTGCGACAATACTATAAGGTAGTGGTGAGTCAAGTGAGAGATGAATATTGACGGTGTAGGAACAAACTTACAGAAGGCGGGAGGCTTCTACTTTTTTAAGAGATGGTCGGAAATTAACGCGGCAAGTTCGTCCCGCTCCACCACGCCTTCGCGGGTAAGAAGGAGCTTCCCGTTGGCAAACAGGTGTGTCGTAGGATAGGTCTCAAACGTATGGGTTTTCTTGATCTCTCGACAGCGGCCGGGCACGTGCATCTTGGCCTTGCCGACCTTGATCTGCGGAAAGTTGGCGGCGGTCTCTTCTAGAATCGGATCATATGTCTTGCATGGTTCGCAGGTGGCAAGACCATAGGCCACGACGGCACCGGCGCTGTCAGTGAACTCTTTGTAGTTGGCGTCGTTGACGTCTTCGAGAGTTCCGGCCATGGTGCCTCCACCGACAAAAAAGGGAGGGCTCGCAAATGAACCCTCCCTTCTATTGATCGAATCAATTAACCGAGTTTCGCAAGCGCGTCGAGGATCTCCTTGTCCTCGCGGGCCACCTTGATTTCCTGCACTTTGACGTAGGCGACCTTTCCGTTCTTATCGACGATGACAGTGGCACGCTTGGAGCAGTTGAGAGGTTCGAAGTACAGGCCGTAGGCCTTGCATGTGGTTCTGTGCACATCAGACAGCAAGCGATGCTTGAGGTCCATTGAGTCCGCCCAGGCTTTATGCGAGAAGAAACTGTCGCAACTGATGCCGAACAACTCGGCATTGGCGGACTGGAATTTTGGGAAGTCGTCTGTCAGGCATTTGTTCTCGCCCTGGCAAACCGGGCTCCAGTCCAGCGGATAGAAGCAGAGCACGACATTTTTCTTGCCGCGGTAGTCGCTCAGCTTCACATCCTTTTGGTCCTGATCCTTTAGATTGAAATCCGGTGCAGAATCTCCGACTTTAATTTCTGGTGCAACGTCGCTCATTAGTTATCCTCCTTCGCTTGGTTTGTCCGGCCTAAGAAAAGTTACGAGGAGTTTTGTACCGTGCGCTTTGAAACCTTGTCAACGGGCCGGAAGGCCTATGTCATATAGGGCGCAGGCACAACATATTGATAAGAAAGAATGATTATGACTTGATCTCCCGGAAGCTCAACATACGGCCACCTGGTGAAGCGGTTCTATGGTTGGTGATTCTGATCGTGCATCCGAGTATGGGAAGGTGGAAGGCTGTGCCGACTTTCGGCAATTGACCGATGCGGATCATCTCATGAGCCGACTCTGCGAGAAGCTGCTTAGCCGATCGCTCGGATAGTCCTCGAGGCTGGAATATTTCCAATTCGTCCATGCCGAACTTGGAAAGGCCGAGGGTGTAATGCCAGACGCTATCCGGTTTGACCTGGTCGTCCTGCGCGATGATAACGTGGTCGTCGACAACAAAACCGGTGAGTCCGTGATCCTTCCAATCCGAGGGATTGAGGTACTGCTGCGTCGTGATGTCGTACGCTGTTCCTTGTGTGAGCAGGGTTAATCCGCGTGAGACGCGTGCTGCAAAGAGGATAGTGTCCGGCATCTCCCGCGGCGGCATTACCGAAGGGGCGACCGCTCCGACTTGATCATGTTCCCAGGTGAGTTGTTCTTGTAAGCTTGCGGTATGTGTCGCGGGCAAAGGAATCACAACGTGGGCGGTCCAGGGACCATGGGTAGCTTGCCAGGATTCCGGTGCGTCATCTTCCATCCGAATGGCCAAAGGGCCACCGTATTCGATATCGTACCAAGTCTTTAATTCGGATGGTTGTGGTGCTGCACCTCGATAGCCGATGAAATACAACGGCGGTCGTTTAGCTGACGGTTTGGGGCCTTTCTTCCGTATTCTCATGCTGCCCGTCGCCTACTTTCCCGCCTTTCGAGCCTTGCGGCGATCTTCCGGGTTCAGCAAGCGCTTCCTGATGCGAAGGCTTTTCGGGGTGACTTCGACAAGTTCGTCCGGCCCGATATATTCAAGGGCGAATTCGAGTGTCATCTCGCGGGTTGGTGTCAGAATCAAGGCTTCGTCCGACCCGGAGGCCCTCATGTTCGTGAGGTGCTTTTCCTTGCAGACATTGACGTCGAGATCTTCATCGCGACTGTTCTGGCCGACCACCATGCCTCGGTATACTTCGACGCCGGGACCGATAAACATCACGCCGCGTTCCTGGGTCATGAAGAGGGCATAGCCTGTACTCGTCCCGTCTTCGAATGCACAAAGCGACCCGTGCGGTGCAACGACCAGATCTTGCTCATTGGCAGCCTCGTAGGCCTTAAAAACGTGGTGCATGATAATGGTGCCACGCGTCTTGGCAAGGAGTATGTTCTTTAACCCCATGATTCCGCGAGTCGGAATGTGGTATTCGAGATGCATCTCGCTCGGACCGGCGTCGGAGTGCACCAGCTTCATGTGGCGCATCTCGCCTCGACGTTTCCCAATTTCTTCAATGACCGCACCTTGATAGGTTTCAGGAACTTGGATGGTCAGCTCTTCATAGGGTTCTGTGACCTTGTCGCCGTCGCGATGCAGAATAACTTCAGGCTGCGAGACTTGTAGTTCATATCCCTCCCGACGCATTTGTTCGATCAAGACACCTAAGTGAAGTTCGCCGCGGCCTGCCACCAGGAATCGGTCCGGACTGTCCGTTTCCTGAACGCGAAGGGAGACGTTTGTTTCCAGTTCCTTGAAGAGTCGTTCACGCAGATGCCGCGACGTCAAGAATTTCCCTTCGCGTCCGGCGAAGGGGCTGTTATTGACGGAAAATGTCATCTGCACTGTCGGTTCGTCGATCGTGACACGCGGCATTTCCAACGGCTGCTCAGTATCGGCAATCGTATCGCCAATGCTGACCTGATCCAGTCCAGCCACTGCAACGATCTCCCCGGCTTCAGCTTGTTCAACATCTGTTCGTTCCAGGCCGGAATAGACGGCCAGGTCTGAAACCTTGCTCGGAATCTGCAAACCGTCCTTGGCGAGGACCAACACATTCTGTCGCCGGGCGATGGAGCCTGATTGAATCTTTCCCACGCCCATCTTTCCTTTATATGAATCGTACGTGAGAGCTAAGACGAGGATCTGCAACGGTGCAGTGGCATTGATGGCCGGAGCGGGAATCTTCTCAAGGACAACATCCAGCAATGGCGTGATGTCGCTGCCCGGCTTATTAACGTCCAGAGTAGCGATACCTTTGATGGCGGACGTATACACGATCGGGAAGTCGAGTTGTTCGTCGTTCGCGCCGAGATGCACGAAGAGATCGAACGTCCGGTTCACGACGTCATCGATCACAGCATCCGGGCGGTCGATCTTGTTGATAACGACGATTGCTTTGTGACCGAGCGCCAGCGCTTTGCGCAACACGAAGGTCGTTTGCGGCATGGGCCCTTCCTTGGCATCAACAAGAATCAATACTCCGTCGACCATGCGGAGCGTCCGTTCCACTTCACCGCCGAAATCGGCGTGGCCTGGCGTGTCGACGATGTTGATCTTTACGCCGTTGTACGTGACGCTGGCGTTCTTGGCCCGAATGGTAATGCCCCGCTCTCGCTCTTGATCCATCGAGTCCATGATCCGTTCACCCATGTCCTCAATTTTGCGATGGACGTGCGTTTGTCGAAGGAGGGCGTCGACGAGCGTCGTTTTCCCATGGTCGACATGGGCGATGATGGCTATGTTCCGGATATCGGTCCGGCGTTCGCGTGGTGCAGAGATCTTTGACATGGTCCCACTTTTCATTTAGTCGGCCGCTAAAGAAGATCATCCCGGTCGGTCGGATTCCGAGAAGACCGAAGTTATTTTCTAGATAATCCTGCCACCTGCTGCTCAAAAGGTCGTTCGGCAAGGCCTGCTTCGAGCGAAGAGACGAATCGTACTTGCTTTGGTACGTTGAGCCTCTGAGCAACGCGAGAAAGCAGTCGGCGGACTTTTTAGCAGCTGAGTGGCAAAAAAAAGACGCCCCGACTCTCGGGCGTCGCATCGTCAGTATACCTGAAGCCTTTGGCCACCTACAAGTTGGATAGAGCGGCCGCGACCATACGTAAGTTGCTTGAGTTTTGGGCTGCTCCACGGTATGGTGAACTCGAGTCCTCCCTTGAAGAGTGTTGCTCCCTTCGGGGGCCCTAACCCAATGACAAGCATGGATCTCCCAACGCAACTGTCCGATCCGCCTCGTCAGCCACCGCCACGGCGGCCTTGGCGTTGGTGGCAGATCGCACTCATCGTCGTCGCTGTTGTTGGCGTGACGGGCAGTGTGACGGTTGGCGCGGTCATCTGGCACTATGCGCAGGATTTGCCGGACCCCAATCAGCTCCAGAACTACCAGCCCAGCCTCGTGACTCAGGTTTATTCGGCTGACAACCAGCTCATTGGCCAATTCTATATCGAGCGGCGGATTCTCAAGCCCTTGGCCGAGATTCCGGAACGTCTTCGACAGGCAGTCATTGCCGTCGAAGACGCGAGGTTTTTCGAGCATCCGGGACTCGACTATATTGGGATTCTCCGTGCTGCATGGACGAACATTCGGCGTGGAGGAAGAGTCGAGGGGGCGAGCACGATCACGCAGCAATTGGCCCGGTCTTTGTTCCTTTCGCCCGAGCGAACCTTTGATCGCAAGGTCCGCGAATTGTTGCTAGCCTACAAGATGGAGTTGGTGTCGACAAAGGAACAGATTTTGGAAACCTATTTGAACCAAATCTATTTTGGCCAGGGTGCCTATGGCGTCGCAGCTGCGGCTCAGTCGTATTTTGGGAAGGAATTGTCTGAGTTGACCATTGCGGAAGCAGCCTTCTTAGCAGGACTTCCGAAGTCGCCGAATCATTTTTCTCCGTTCAAGAATTTCGCAAGAGCGAAGAAGCGGCAGGAACATGTGCTTGCGAGAATGGAAGAGGCAGGGTTTCTGGATTCTGATGAGCGCGAGAAGGCTGTGGCGGAAATGCTCAACTTTCGCCGGCCAGGGAGAGAACAGATTGCCCCTCACTTTGTCGAACATGTGCGGCAGTTGGTGACGGCGAAATACGGCGAAAGCATGGTGTACAAGGGCGGCCTGAAGATTACGACGTCGCTGAATCTTGAGATGCAGCGTGCAGCGGAAGCGGCGTTCATGGAGGGACTTCGCGAGCTGGATAAGCGTCAAGGATGGCGGGGACCGATCCGTACCGTTGACCTCGCGTCCTTAACTTCTGAGGAGAGTGAGGCGGAGACAACGGACGAATCGGTCGAGCCCGGGGAATATCGGGAAGCGGTGGTGACGAAGGTCGGTAAAGATTTCTTCATGGTGCAGATCGGTAGTCGTCCGGCGAAGCTAAAGTTCGATGACATGGACTGGGCCAAGAATCGACTCAAAGGCCCTGATCCGACCAAAGACGTGGTAGTCGTCACCAATCTGAAAAAGCTTTTGAAACCGGGCGATGTCATCGAGGTGGCCATTAAGAAGGTCGAAAAGGGGACGATCTACGTTCAACTTGAACAGACGCCGCTCGTCGAGGGGGGGTTGATTGCGATTGAGCCGGGGAATGGGGCGGTCCTGGCTATGGTGGGCGGGTACGATTTCAATCGCAGTGAATATAACCGTGCGGTGCAAGCGAAACGGCAACCCGGCTCAGCTTTTAAGCCGATCATCTATGCGGCTGCAGTCGACCAGGGAATGAGCCCAGCCTCTGTTGTGCTTGATGCGCCCGTGGTTTACGAACAACTGGAAGAGGACAAAGCTTGGAAGCCTGAGAACTATGGGAAAAGGATTCATGGGGTCGTGAGCCTACGGGATGCGTTGGCCCAGTCGCATAACCTGGCGACCGTTCGACTGCTGGACAAGGTCGGAATCAAGAACGTCCTTGATTTTGCCCTTCAGGTCGGCATCTCGAGTCCGTTGTCACCAGACCTCTCGTTAGGTTTGGGCTCATCTTCCGTTGGCTTAATGGAGTTGACAACGGTATACGGAGCCTTCTTGAACCAGGGATTCAGAGCAGAGCCCTATGTGATTGCGTCCGTCGAGGACAATACGGGTCAGTTGCTTGAACAGACGGAGAACAAGCCTCAGGAGGTGGTCTCCAAAGAAACTGCCTACTTGATTACGAATATGATGGAAGATGTGGTGCAGAGGGGTACCGGGCAGGCCGCCAAGATATTAGGACGGCCGATTGCGGGAAAGACCGGCACGACGAACGATTATGTCAATGCCTGGTTTATTGGTGGAGCACCAAATCTGGTGACGGGTGTATTCGTGGGATTCGATGATCGCCGCTCCCTCGGAGAAACTGAATCGGGAGCGCATGCCGCATTGCCGATCTGGATCAATTTCATGCGGGAAGCCTTCAAGAAGCTTCCGGTCGTCCCGTTTTCCATTCCTGAGGGCGTGACGTTTGTGAAGGTCGATCCCTCCACGGGTCTGCTCCTGGCGGATCAGGAGGACCAGCCGGGGCATGTAGAAATTTTCACCAAGGGCAGTGAACCGACTCAGGCGGCACAACGCCGACTCGACCCCATAGATTTTTACCAGTTGGATCAAATCGCTGGGGGAGGGTCCTAGCTGCGAAAGCGGGGCGTTCCTGTGACCTAAGACTTCGAGTCCTGGTATTCCTCGTGCCAGGCCATCTGAATGGTTTCGAGGATTTTTTCGTTGGATTTTTTCGGGTCGTCCTTGAACTCAGGGAGCGAGACGATCCAAGCATGCATGTCAGTGAACCGCACCGTCAATGGGTCGGTTTCAGGGTGCTCTTCGACCAAGCGGATCGCGATGTCTTCGGCATCTTGCCATTTCAGATCCATAGATATCTCCGGGTACCTTTCAATGTCAGTCTCTCCCTAATGTTGTCCGTGCCGATCATCTCACTTCAGAGACCTTCTTGCCTTGTAAGCCGCGCTTGAGCGAATCGTCCATCATGGCCACAGTCAGCGGTTTTGCCACCTGCTCAAGGTCGGCCATTCTTGCACGAATCACCTGTGGCTCTTTGCCATCTTTTGCGGCTTTCAAAGCCGCCAGGGCCGACCGAACGGTCGCGAGTGTTTCCGGCCTGATGAGATGGCTACCTTCTCCTAATGATTTTTCCGTGGCGGTGATCAACGCACCGGCATCAAGCCGCGCTTCGATCAACTTCCTGGCGTTGACATCTTCCTGTGCGAACTTGAAGGAATCTTCGATCATCCTTTCGACTTCCTCGTCTGACAAGCCGTAGGACGGTTTCACTTCAATTGACTGGCTCTCACCGGTCCGCATGTCTTTGGCGGTCACATTCAGAATGCCGTTTGCATCAATGAGAAACGTCACTTCGATACGAGGGACTCCTGCCGGCAAGGGTGGAACTTTGAGCCGAAATCTCGCCAAGCTGCGATTGTCGTTTACCAGTTCTCGCTCGCCCTGGAGGATATGAATGTCGACGCCGGTTTGTCCGTCGACGTACGTGGTAAACATTTCTTTGGCGCTGGTCGGGATTGTCGTGTTCCGATGGATTAGGCTGCTCATCACGCCGCCCATCGTCTCGATTCCCAGCGAGAGGGGGGTCACGTCGAGCAAGAGCATGTCGGTCGTGCCGCCGCTCAGGATATCTGCCTGGACTGCGGCGCCGAGCGCGACGACTTCGTCGGGATTCAGGTCACAATGGGGTTGTTTCCCGAAAAGTTCCTGCACACGTCGGCGAACGAACGGCATGCGCGTAGACCCACCGACTAATACCACCTCATCGATTTGGCTGGGACTCAGACCGGCATCTTTCAGCGCCAATCGACAGGGCGCAAGCGTACGCTCGATGATGTCCATGATCATGGATTCAAGCTGCTCGCGTGAAATGGTCTTCGTGAACCGGCCTTTCTGTTCCGGAAGTTCGATCGAGATATCCGTGATATTTGTCTCGGACAGTGCGATCTTCGCCCGCTCTGCCTCGAGGCGCAGGGTCTGCATGTGATCGGGAAAGTCGTTCAGATCGAGTCCGTATTTTTTCCGAATTTCGGATAAGACATGATCGGCCAATCGGCGGTCTACGTCGTCTCCTCCAAGATGGGTATCCCCGTTTGTAGCCAAAACTTCGAAAATACCGTTCTTCAGTTTGAGGATGGAGATGTCGAAGGTTCCCCCGCCGAAATCGTAGACGGCGATGGTGCCTTGGGTTTTTTCCTGGAGTCCGTAGGCGAGTGAGGCAGCGGTCGGTTCGTTAATGATGCGCAGAACTTCGAGACCGGCAATCATGCCGGCGTCCTTGGTGGCCTGCCGCTGGCTATCGTTAAAGTAAGCCGGGACCGTAATGACGGCTTTGGTGATGCTTTCTCCCAGATGAGCTTCAGCCCGTTGCTTGAGTTCTTTCAGAATCATGGCGGAGATCTGCGGCGGGGAATAACTTTTCTCGCCGAGTTTGATCCTGATGACGCCGCCCTGCTCCGTCAGTGAATACGGGAAATAGGTCAGTTCGTGCTGAACATCTGCCAGCCCCTTCCCCATGAACCGCTTGATCGAGTAAACAGTCCTTTCAGGACTGCGTGTAAGATGCTCCTTGGCCGCATCCCCCACGATCAGACCATTGTCGGTCAGTGCCACAACGGATGGGACCATCGTCCGACCTGCCCGCCCAGGAATTACGAAGGGCTTGCCATCTTTCATGTAAGCCACGAGGGAATTCGTTGTGCCCAGATCGATGCCGACTATCCTGGCCATATTCTCTATCCGATAGTCTCCACAAGATCGTTGACGATATTCTTCACATAGGTGCGGTGAGAGAGGATCTCGCGCATCTGCTTCAGGAGTCGCTCTCGTTCCGCACGGGCTTGCGGCGATGCCTCACCACGGTCTTGCAGGGCGTCCCACTTGGAAAAGAGGTTTTGCAACTGAGTTTCCATGTCCTGTTTTCGTCCGTCCAGCGCTTGATGTTCCTTCTGCAGTTTGGCGCGAAGCTGGCGGCCCTCTTCCGACGAAGGATCGCTCGCCCGATACTCATCGAGCGTCTCTTGAAGTTCGAGAATTTCTTCGAACAGATCCGCAGGAGGAGAACTTCTGATTTCTTTGACCGATCCCGCTTCCAAATCGAGCAGGTATTCGGCGCGCTGGATCGGATCGCGAAGGGTGCGATAGGCCGTGTTCAACGTAGCGGCGTTCTCGAGGCTAATTGCCTGCTCGGTGTCGCTCTTGTTCTGGTAAAAATCGGGATGAAATGCACGGCTCATCTCGTAGAACTTTGCTTCCAGTACGGCAGGATCGATCGTGAGTCGGCGGGGAAATCCAAGACAGGTAAAATAGTCTGTCTCTTTAGAAACCGGCTGGACTTTTACGCAGCGGTCACAGAAGTATTCCCCGGCCACTTCCGATTGACAGTGCCAGCACATGCTCCTCGCCATATGGAGTTCGCGAGGGTTTGCGCTATGTGTGTGATGGTGTTCCATATTTCAGCTCTCACGGCACGGGCATGGCTAATAGCCATGCCCGTGCGAAAATCCTCCAAACCTGTTTTGCGTTAGGCGGAAAACGACTCCCCGCAGCCGCAGGTTTTATTGGCATTCGGGTTGACGAATTTGAAGTTTCCACCCATCAAGTCCTTGTGGTAGTCCAGCTGCGTTCCTTGAAGATAGATCGCGCTTTTGGCATCGACGATCACTTTTATCCCATCGAATTCATAAACTTGATCGTGCGGCCCGATCTTTTCATCAAAGTTGATCGTGTAGCTAAGCCCGGAGCAGCCGCCTCCCTTCACCCCGAGCCGAAGCCCTCCCTCCGTGAGGCCTTGTACGTTGACGAGGCGCTTTACTTCTTTGATTGCGGCTTCCGTAAGAGTAATGACTGGGGTTTGGGTTTGCGTGTTGGTCTGTTCCATGGGCTGTCCTCCTGTCTCGTTACTTCGTCTCCGTCTTTTTCTGGTAGTCGGACAATGCAGCCTTGATGGCATCCTCCGCCAGGACGGAACAATGGATCTTCACAGGCGGCAAATTCAGTTCCTGCACGATGTCAGTATTCTTGATCTTCTTGGCTTCCTCGATCGTTTTGCCCTTGAGCCATTCGGTGGCGAGGCTCGAACTGGCGATCGCGGACCCGCACCCGAAGGTCTTGAACTTCGCGTCTACGATCGTGTCGTTCTGGACTTTGATCTGCAGCTTCATCACGTCGCCGCATTCGGGGGCGCCAACCATACCGGTTCCGACCCCTTCTTCATCCTTCTTGAAACTCCCCATGTTTCGGGGGTTGTTGAAATGATCGACGACTTTGTCGCTATAGGCCATGGTAACTCCTCCTCCGGTTCTCTCTCGTTCAGTGGGCCGCCCACTGAACGGATTTCAAGTCGATGCCATCTTTCGCCATTTCATACAGCGGCGACATTTCCCGCAGCTTGGTCACAATCTCGATAACCTTCTTGATCGTGTAGTCAATCTCTTCATCCGTGTTGAATCGGCCGAGGCCAAATCGGATCGACGAATGGGCAAGTTCCGTTCCGACCCCCAGCGCTCGCAGCACATACGAGGGTTCTAGTGTAGCCGAGGTACAGGCGGAGCCGGATGACAACGCAATCTCTTTCATCCCCATCAACAAGGACTCTCCCTCGACATATGCAAAAGAGATATTGAGGTTGCCGGGTAAACGATTCGTCGGATGACCGTTCAGATAGCTTTCTTCCAACGCGGCCATGATGCCGTCTTGAAGTCTGTCACGCATGGCCGCTAATCGGATCGATTCCTTCTCCATTTCTTGTTCGCAGATCTCGCACGCCTTTCCAAAGCCGACGATCAGCGGAACCGGCAGCGTGCCGGAGCGCATTCCTCGTTCGTGTCCTCCACCGTCCATTTGGGCGGCGATTCGGACACGGGGATTCTTCTTCCTGACGTAAAGTGCCCCAATGCCCTTGGGACCATAGATTTTGTGGGCGGAGAACGACATCAGGTCGATCCCCATCGACTGCACGTCGACGGGAATCTTGCCAACCCCTTGTGTGGCATCGCAATGGAAGAGGACGCCCTTCTCTTTGGCGATCTTTCCGATCTCCGAAATGGGATTGATCGTGCCGATCTCGTTGTTCGCCAGCATGACGGAGATCAAAATTGTCTTGTCCGTGATGGCATTTCTCACGTCTTGTGGGTTCACCATGCCTTGCTTGTCAACCGGTAGGTAGGTGATGGTGGCCACTCCTTTTGCCTCGAGGGATTTTGCTGTATCAAGAACAGCTCGGTGTTCCGTTGAAGACGTGATGATATGGGTGCCCTTCTCCTTGTACATTTCCAGGACACCTTTAAGAGCCAAATTGTCCGATTCCGTGGCGCCGCTGGTAAATACGATTTCTTTAGAGTCGGCTTTGATCAGCTTGGCGATCTGTTTGCGGGCCCGCTCGACTGCTTCCTCCGCTTCCCATCCGAACGCATGGTTGCGGCTGGCAGCGTTGCCGAATTTCTCCACGAAATAGGGAAGCATAGCTTCCAGCACCCGAGGGTCCATCGGTGTGGTGGAATGGTTGTCCAAGAAAATAGGAAGCTTCATCGTTCGACTCCTTGTGTCGTTGGCGACTGAATCGTAATCAAGGGTGTTTCCCCCAACATGTCTTGAAGGGTCATGCTGTTGAGCAACTGAAAGATGCTGTCCTGCACTTTCAGCAGCGGTGTTCGGATATTGCAATGTTCCCGCTGTAGGCATGATTCTCCTTCTTTTTCATGAGAGCAGTCGGTAATACCCAGAGGTCCTTCGACGCTCTCAAGGATCTGCGCGATCGTGATGCGTTCGGCGCTTCTAGCCAAAAGATATCCGCCTTTTGGTCCGTTATGGCTTTCTATCACTCCGCTCTTGGCCAGAACTTGAAGAACCTTGGCCAAGAGTTCGAGCGGAATGTGATACTCTTCCGCGATTTCTTTAGTGTTGACAACGCGACCTGAGACCACATCGCCTGATTGAACTGAAGCAATGTGCTGAAGTGCCATCAGCGCGTAGTCGGCTTTTTTTGAAATCTTTAACATTGCTATTGCCGATTCCTACGATCGGAGACTATAATGATCTCCGATCAATTTGGTCGTACTCATGCTATCATTTTGCCAATGTGCTGTCAATGGCGGAAAAGTCAGAATATTCGGGATAATGACAGATAATCAGAAAGGACAAACTTGATGGGAGGAGTCAACCCCTATATCGAAAAAACAGAATACGAGCTTCCCAAGAAACCCTATACGATTACATATATTTTACCAAATGGGCATGTCACAAAAGTAGAAGTTGATCCCTCAAAGATTCCGTATGGGGAAACAGGATTACCGGGAAGTATTCTGGACGTGGCGATGGGCAGTGGTGTGGAACTCGAACATGTCTGTGGTGGTGTTTGTGCCTGTTCTACCTGCCATGTGATTGTCAAAGAAGGTCTTGAAAGCTGCAATGAAGGCTCAGATGATGAGTTCGACCAGTTAGATGAAGCTCCAATGACGACATTGCAGTCGCGGCTTGGTTGTCAATGTGTGCCGAACGGCACAAAAGATGTTGTGGTGCAAATCCCGGCTGTGAACAAGAACTTAGTCAAAGAGGAGCATCATTAGTCGTAGGTCTCGGTTTTTACTTCCTTTCGGGCATACCCCACCTGGGCGAAATAGGCACGCAAAGGCCGCACGAATCCCTTGGTTCCGCATATCATTGGAAGCACTCTTGGTGTGCCTTCTACCAGCGGGCCGAGCATAGACCATGCGAGGTCGGCGCCTTGCTGCTCACCTCCTGCCGCGACAAGGGGCAAGTATCGAAAACCTGGATGCGTGACGGCGAGAGTCAGTAGTTCCTGGTGAAAGAGCAACTCACCCTCTTCTGGGGCCACAGTGATTAACATGACCGATGCTGTCTGCTTCCGGGCATATAACTCCCTCAACATGCACCGGATCGGAACAAGGCCTGTATACCTGGTAACGAATAGCAGCTCGCGATTGAGCTGAGCGGGAAGGGTAAAGTTTCCGTAAGGGCCTGACAAAAGTATCTCGTCACCGGCTTTGAGTTTATAGAGATAATTCGAGCCCAGACCGCCAGCGACATGGTCAAAAACTAGGGTAAGTTCGCCGGATTTAGTGGCAGGAGCCGCCATTGAGTAGGCACGGTTCAGAGGCGGCTTCGTCCCAACGGGCAGTTTCAATGAGACCCATTGGCCAGGCTGAAACGTGATGTCCCGTTCTTTTGGCAGGAGAATCAATTGACGCACGTGAGGCGTCAAGTCTGTGGACGAAAGGACCGTGGCCCATTGCGTGAATTCTGGCATATCGAGTTTCCACTAGATCTCTTATCAGAAGGACGCATAAGAGGAAAGGGCGGCAACCTGTACAACTGTTTTTCCTGCATGTTATAGATACCAGCCTTTTGCGAAGGAGTGGGATGTCGCTATGACTCAGGTCCGTGTTCGGTTTGCCCCGAGCCCGACAGGTTATCTCCACATAGGTGGAGTTCGCACAGCCTTGTTCAATTGGCTTTTTGCCCGACAGCAGTATGGTGTTTTCGTGCTTCGTATTGAAGATACAGACCAGAGCCGCTCGACGCAAGAGTCAATTCAGGCCATCCTGGAAGGGATGAAATGGGTTGGGTTGGATTGGGATGAGGGGCCCTTTCGCCAGACTGAGCGGATGGAGCTCTATCGTAGCCATGCCCTATCGTTGCTCGATAAGGGCCAGGCATATTGGTGTGTCTGTACAGCCGAAGACTTAGAAGCAAGGCGCAAGGAAGCAGAGGCGAAGGGGCTTTCGCCTCGTTATGATGGTCGTTGCCGCAATCTCGGCATCGTACAACCTCCCGAGGCTGCCGCCCTGCGGTTCAAGGCACCTCAAGACGGTCAGACCATTGTCGATGACCTCATCAAGGGAAGGATCGTCTTCGACAACGGCGTTCTGGACGATCTCATCATTCTGCGTTCTAACGGCTATCCGACTTACAACTTTTCAGTAGTCGTTGATGACGCGCTGATGCACATCACGCACGTTGTGCGAGGCGACGATCATTTGACGAATACTCCCCGCCAAGTTCCGATCTTTAAAGCGCTCGGGTTTCCCGTTCCGCAGTTTGGTCATCTGCCGATGATTCTCGGGTCCGACAAGTCACGGCTGTCGAAACGGCACGGGGCGACATCGATCATGGCCTATAAAGAGATGGGGTATTTGTCCGATGCGATGGTGAATTACTTGGTCAGGCTGGGCTGGTCGCACGGCGATCAGGAAATTTTCACGCGGGAGGAGCTAATTGAAAAATTCTCGTGGGACCACGTACAAAAGTCGGCAGCGGTGTTCAATCCTGAAAAGCTACTCTGGATGAACGCTGAATATATCAAGGTGAGTCCGCCCGGCAAAATAGCTCAGGAGTTGGTGCCACTTTTGGAACAAGCGGGATTACAGGAAGAGGTTCGGGCCGTCTTGCCAGAATGGCTGGCTCAATTGGTCGTTCTGGTAAAGGAGCGGGCTAAAACCCTTACCGATATGGTCATGTGGGTGACGCCTTACTTTGGGCAGGCTGTCGCAATGGACGAAGAGGCGGCCAAGAAGTTTCTCACGCCGACGATAGCACCGGTCTTGAGCAAGTTGCTTGCACGGTTCAAGGCGTTCCCCACTTTTTCCAAGCAAGAGTGGGAAGAATCCTTCAAGAAGTTGGTTGAGGAAGAAGGGATCAAGATGGGCCAGTTAGCTCAACCCGTTCGGGTAGCCCTAACAGGCCGCACCGCCAGCCCGGGGCTTTTTGAAGTGATGGAGGTACTTGGTCGTGAGCGGACGTTGTTCCGTCTTCAAAAGGGGATTGAGCGGGCCTCTTCATCCTGACGGCCTTGTCGCCGTAAATCAGCGTCGATCTTGACGGAACTCCGATCCGTATATTAGTGTGGGCGTCGGTTGGGGGATCGTCTAGCGGTAGGACGTCAGTCTCTGGATCTGACTACCTAGGTTCGATTCCTAGTCCCCCAGCCAATTATCTTTCTCCCGCCGACTTTGTCAGATTACTACTGCCCGTTACCGCGCTGGGGGATCGTCTAGCGGTAGGACGCCAGCCTTTGGAGCTGGCTACCTAGGTTCGATTCCTAGTCCCCCAGCCACTATTTCTGATGGAACCTCTCTACTTTCTATTTCAGTGAAGCCAGATCGATCACAAATCTAAACCGCACGTCGCCTTTGATAATTCTTTCGTAGGCCGCATTGGCCTCCTGAACCGGAATCGTCTCAATATCGGATTCGATCCTGTGCTCGGCGCAGAAGTCGAGCATTTCCTGAGTTTCCTTGATGCCTCCGATCACGGACCCGGCGATGCATCTTCGGTGCATGATGAGAGGAAACGGCTCCAAGGGGGTCGGTTTGTCCGGTGCACCTACAAGTATCATTGTTCCGTCAGTCTTGAGCAAATTGAGATAGGCATTGTAGTCATGTGGTGCAGAAACGGTGTCGAGTATAAAGTCAAAACGGCCCTCTAATCGTCGGAACGATTCAGGAATCGTGGTTATGGCGAAGTCAGCAGCTCCCAAGCGCTCGGCGTCTTTCCTCTTGCGGTCAGATGTACTCAGAACAGTCACCTCGGTTCCCAGCGCCTTGGCGATCTTTACGGCCATGTGGCCGAGGCCGCCCAAGCCAACCACCGCAAGCTTGTGATATTTCCCGACGCCCCAATGACGAAGCGGGGAATAGGTTGTGATACCGGCGCAGAGGAGCGGGGCCGCGCCAGCCGGGGAGAGTATCTGAGGAACATGTAACGCGTACTGTTCATCGACAACGATCTTGTCTGAATACCCGCCTTGTGTGACCTGGCCGTTCTTGTCTCGACCACTGTAAGTCAAAAGCATTCCGGATTCACAATACTGCTCCTGACCTTCCCGGCATGATGCACAAGTTCTACAGGAGTCCACAAAGCAGCCGACGCCAGCCCTGTCTCCGACGCGAAAACGAGTGACAGCAGTTCCAATCTGCGCGACGATGCCGACGATCTCATGGCCAGGCACCATCGGAAAAATCGAGTTGCCCCATTCGTTACGCGCTAGATGGATGTCTGAATGGCAGATTCCACAGTGGGAAATTCTGATCAAGACATCGTGGGTACCAACATCGCGCCGTTCAAACGAGAAAGGTTGCAGCGGCGTTTTGGCATCGAGGGCGGCATACCCGTTAGTTGTCATCATTGGGGTCCTCCCTATCAAAACAAAAGCAGTGATGGCAGTAATGAGAGCGTGACCTTAGCAAGATCGCCCGAACTTGCCAACCAAGGAGTGACCTACACGTATTCACTGCAAGCGATCTATCCAGCTGCGTTATGACCGCGATCGATATCTTAGAATTCGCTGACGATACGGGTGTTCAATGGAGCGTCGGCCTTTGTCGTAAGCAGGCTTGAACCGTAGAGACGAAGCGGGCGCAGTTGCTTTGTACGGGTGTCAAAAAGTAGCACTTATCAGTGCCGGGGATTTTGGGTTAATCCTTTGGGCATTGGTTTGGCACTTTGTCTGATTCATGCGTATCGTGAGCAGGCAATTCCATCGTCAAAGGAGGCCCTGGAACTCGATATTCCTCAGCGGCCCAGGCACCGAGGTCGACGGTTTGGCAGCGCTCTGAGCAGAAAGGACGCCATGGGTTGCCTTCCCAGGTGGTCGGGTGTCGGCAGATGGGACAAGTCATGCCAGACATTCTAGCAAACGGGGTAGGATAGGGGGCAAGCGTCAGCTGTGGCGAGGGTATTTGCCGGTTCTGGCTTGGAGTAGGCGATGAAGGCGGTTGTGATCGATCTCAGAAAGTGCAATGAATTCAACTCCAAATTCTCCGTGCTCGCTCCAGCGGACTGCAGCAGATTCGATCGTAATGGGGGACCCCAAGTCAGTGGCGCGAACGAGTATTCTCACGGCCGAGCCCGGCAGAACGGAGGACAGGCTGGACACGGCGCATCCACCGGCCGAGAGGTCGAACATGGTCCCTTCTCTGATGGAAGTATTGCCTGTCGTTGAAAAATAAACCTGAAGATCAACCGGAACTCGCGGGTGTTGGCGACATTCGATCATGATCGGCTCCTTCCACTATGGACCGTTGGGCAACGCGTCGCTTCAGGTGCGTTTAGTGTATCAAACGCCGTTGTTCGGTAAAGGAAACGCGTGAATTCGACGGATGGATGAAACGAGGTGAGGGATTATTGAGACGGAGAGTTTTCAAACACCTTCACGGCAACGGCTTTCTGCTTCATCTTCTGCACCAGACCGGTATACGAGACCTCGTGGATGATACTCGTGAATTGTGACCGGTAGTTGTTGACGATGCTGGCACCGTCGATGACCACATCATAGACCCGCCATTCCGTTCCATGGCTGATCAAACGAAAATCGATCGGCGTCTCAGTTTTTCTCCCTTTGAGTTGTGTCCGAACCTCCGCATACAGGTCCTGACGTTGTTCGCCGAGGTAGTCAACCTGCTCGTCATGGTGTTCGGTAATTCGCCCGGCGAAGCTATCGCGGAGCAGTTGGACGAAGAGGCTTACGAATTCCTGACGATCGTGTTCGGAAAGCATCAGCCAGGGTCTACCAAGAGCGCGTTTGGCCATTTCTTCGTAGTCGACGCCTCGTCGAATCACGTCTTCGATCTTATGACGACGTTCTTCCGCGCGCTCCGCCTGCTTCAGGGCATCATCGTCGAGCACGGCTATGAGATCGGCGATCGTCCCCTTGACGGCTTCCGTAGGGGTCTGGCCGTTATTGACCTCTGCCGCATGAACCGCCAGTGGTTCAGCGGTAACAAGAAGTGACAGCAGAACATTCCTTAGTGATATCGAGAGTAGGTGTTGGCGCGCCGTTCTCTGAGTTTTCATGGCACAAAGTGGCTCCTAGATTCGATTCAACGTTGTGCTCTAAGCGTAGCAGGGAAGCGGAGTCTGTAAAGGAAGGGCAAATTCGCGGAAACTAGAAAGAGTTCAGAACCCCTGGTTGAAGCCAGGCAAGAGGTATCTATCGTGATGTCGATGACTTGTCGATCTTGGCCCAGGCGTCCTTCAGCGAAACTGTACGATTGAATATGGGCGAAGATGATGTGGAATCAGGATCGGCGCAGAAATAACCCAAGCGCTCAAACTGAAATCTGTAGCCAGGCTTTGCATCTTTCAAGCTCGGTTCGACCTTGCAACCCGTGATCCTCTCCAAGGACTGGGGGTTGAGGTAGGTTGTCCAGTCATGGTCAGCAGGAATTTTGGAAAGGTCCGCTTTCAACAGCAGATTGTATAGACGGACTTCGGCGTCGGCTGCGTGGTCGGTAGAAACCCAATGAATAGTCGCCTTGACTTTTCTCTGTGCCTCGGGGCCTCCACTTTTCGTCGCCGGATCATATGTACAGTGCAGTTCGGTGATCTTGCCAGTGTGAGGATCCTTGGTAACCTCTACGCATTTAATAATGTACGCATAACGCAGCCGGACTTCCCGGCCCGGTGCAAGTCTGAAGAACTGCTTCGGCGGGTCCTCTAGAAAATCGTCATGCTCGATGTACAGGGTGCGGGAAAACGGGACTTTCCTCGTACCAGCCGACGGATCTTCCGGATTATTGACGGCATCCAGTTCTTCCGTTTGGCCTAGCGGGTAGTTGTCGATCACGACTTTCAATGGTTTTAAGACGGCCATGACCCTCTGGGATCGCTTATTGAGATCCTCACGAACAAAGTGCTCCAGTAACTGCATTTCGACCACGGCATCGCGTTTGGCCACGCCGATCTGTTCGCAGAAATTCCGGATAGCTTCCGGAGTGTACCCTCGGCGCCTCAGCCCTTTTATGGTAGGGAGGCGAGGATCGTCCCAGCCGTTCACAAGCCTCTTTTCAACCAGTTCGAGCAGCTTCCGCTTGCTCATGACCGCATAACTGATGTTCAGCCTGGCGAACTCGATTTGTTGCGGGCGGTGAGACGTTCCAGCCTGTTCGATCACCCAATCGTACAACGGGCGATGATCTTCAAATTCCAAGGTGCAGATTGAGTGGGTGATACCTTCGATGGCATCAGAGAGGGGATGTGCGTAATCGTACGAAGGATAGATGCACCAGGTCGTCCCGGTGCGGTAATGTGAGGCGTGCCGGATCCGATAGAGGACGGGATCTCGCATGTTGATATTCGGCGATGCCATATCGATTTTGGCACGCAGGACGTGGGTTCCGTCCTGAAATTCGCCGGCGCGCATTCGCCTAAAGAGATCGAGATTTTCTTCGACCGATCGGTCTCTGAATGGGCTTTTCTTACCCGGTTCAGTCAGGGTGCCGCGATAGCGTCGGATTTCATCTGCGGAAAGGCTGTCGACATAGGCGGCTCCTTTCAGGATCAAACCCTCCGCGAAATCGTAGAGTTTTTGAAAATAATCTGAGGCGAAAAATAACTTGTCACCCCAATCGAATCCAAGCCAGCGCACGTCTTCTTGGATCGAGTGCACGTACTCGGGATCTTCTGTCGTCGGATTGGTGTCGTCAAATCGAAGGTGGCAGACTCCCCCTGGCGAATCCTGCGCCAATCCAAAATTCAGGCAAATCGACTTGGCATGGCCGATATGGAGGTAACCGTTAGGTTCGGGGGGAAATCGCGTGACAACACGGCCTCCGTGCTTGCCGGCTGCAAGGTCGGCCGCTACGATTTCTCGGATGAAATTGGAAGAGCTCGTTCCCTCAGCCAAGATGTGCCTGTTGCTAGCGTATTTCTGACCCGCGTCAATCGGCCAATTCGTGGCCACTTGTATCATAAGAAGTATAGGAGGGAGAAGGGCTCAGTTGCTCGGAGTGACCATCGTGATGGAAAAATCTTTCGGTCAGGCAGTTTGATGTGTCGGCAGCTGCATCACATTAAAGTCTTTCTGCGCGATTAGGTGGCCGTCCATGCGGAGGCGGAATTCGTACCGTCCGGGGGCGGGGAAGATCAGCGAAGGGATATTAATGCCGAAGTCCGAGCTCTGGAGGCGGTCGGCGATGACGATATTCGGGAGAGCGGCACGACAGACAAGCTGCTCATTGTTCAGATAAACGAGGTCAATGGCGAATTCGTAGCTGCCTTCGGCATCGGTCAAGCAGAAGTACAATCCCATCTGCTGGTGCTGGAAGGGAAAGCTGAGAGCCTGGAGATGGGTAAACAGTCCGATCAAACTCTTCTTCTTGGTTACGGTGTCTTCGATGACCTGGTCACAAACCAAGAAAGCCTGAACGCTCGGTTTGGCAATATCCGACATGAAAGCTATTCTACGAGACTCGTGACTTCTGTCAAAGGGATCTGAGATTCCGGCTGATAGAGGAAACGGATGGAGGAGTGGAGTCGATCAATAAAGATTCGGAAGGGCCGTATCTATCCTATCCTATGGCCGCCGCGCTGCCACGACATTCTATGACATCTCCGAATTTCGTCAGTCCGGTTCCGATTCGGCAATAGTGCGGGGTGACCGAGACGAGTTCCCCCTTATGGGTATAGAAGCTGGCACTGGCAAGCCGGATCTTCCTGCGTTGAAACAAGCAGACCTCGATGACCGAACCGCCTGTTGCCCGATTGGACACGGTCACTGTCATCGGACCATCAATTGTTGCGTCCTGAGCAGTCGTCACAGAAACGGCGTAGCGGCTGGATCCGGTTGTCGAGAGTTGATTGCGCCGAATGTGCCCGATACGTTGGCCTCGCTCATCGTAGAAGTCCATGGTTAAGAGCAATGCCGGATTGGCGGGCAGGACTTCTAATACAATTTGTTCCTTGCCTTGTAATTTGATCACGCCATTTGTGGTTCGAAACACGTTCGAACCGATTAACACTTCCAGTCCCTGTTCCGGTTTTTCTTCCTCGACGACGACGTCAGTTATGTCGTCGTCGATGTCCAGCATATCGTGATCGGGCTGAAAGAACTTATTCATTGCGCAAACCTACGTCTGGCTTCATGGAGAAAAAGGAGTCAAACTTCATGGCATTATGCTTACTGACATTGACGAGCGAATTGGCGAAAGGTAGGACAAGTTACGTATGCTGTCAAGTTGTTTGTGGAGCAAAAGATGAAAAAAAGCCGTACCTTAGCTTGGGGCAGGAATTGAAAAGGCGAAATGCCCTATGATACTGTCCAGATGTAATTCACACCTCGGTCTGGTCCCATCGTCTAGCTTGGCCTAGGACGGAGCCCTCTCAAGGCTTAAACACGGGTTCGAATCCCGTTGGGACCACCACGGTGAATTTATTGAAGTTTTAGGCTCCGTGTTTGAGGAACATTCAAATGTTCCTCGAACATGGAATTTGTGACGGTTGGAAAACTCGCCAGCATTCGTCTCGCCGGCTCTTCGTAAAACGACACCGCTTGCTTCAACTGCGCAGGACGAATCATCGTGTAGATCTGCGTCGTATCGATGCGCTGATGGCCGAGCAGTGCGCGTACCTGCTCGAGGTCGTGTCGTTGCTCTAACACTTCCATCGCCACGCCATGACGGATGTCGTGCGGCTTCAGCATCGGATAGCCGATAAGCCGGCCGTAGAGTTTGCAGAGCCGCCAGATGTTTTTCCCAGTCATCGGCGCGCGATGCCTTCCGACAGCTCGACGTCCCCACACAGACCAGAAGATCGGTGTTTCGGGCGTCAACATCTTGACGGTTGGCGTCACGAATTGCTCGAGGTAGGCGTGCAAATAGCGCATCACCGGCTCGGGCAAGGGAATGTCCCTGGTCCGCCCGCCCTTCACGCGCACCCGCCGCAATCCCCATAGTCCGTCCAGGTGCCTGGCTTGAAGCGTGGCCACGGAAGCGCGCCGCATCCCCGTAAAGCGCAAGATCAGGAAGATCGCGACATCCCGGGGTCGTTGCCTCTTTCGTGCCGCCTCGATTAGGGCATCCATCAAGCTCGGTGTCGGGACTTGCTTCGGAGGTTCGATGCGATGGGGTGGTCGATCCATCCCCGCAATCGGATTGATCGGCAAGGCGTCTCGCTTCACCAGCCAGGTGCAGAAGCTGGAAAGGGTCGACTGCCTCGTCCTCATGCTGGAGACCGACAAGTCTCGTGCGGCCATGTCGTCCATCCATTCCTGGATGGTCGGCCGAGTCAAATCCGACAGTCTGGCGACTTTTCCATACCGATCGCGAACAAACACTAAAAACTGCTCCAGATTCCAGCGAGCGGTCTGGACACCTCCCTCCGTCTTGCCTCGCTGTTTGAGTTGGTAGTGACAAAACTGCTCCACTAATTCCACTAACGGTCGCGTCATGGCCGTACCTTTCCGGTCCCTGCCACAACTACGACTTCGCCGGACGGCAGTATGCGGAGGCACCAACCACCCGTCAAGTGCCGTGTGAGGTATCAAGGCAGCGTCACTGGCTATCAGGTCGGTATCCATCGTTTCCACCCACTTCGGGGGAGTCTGACGACACCCCCGTACCCCCAAGATGCGCCCGCGTATCCGCCGGCATTCCGGAGCCCTTCTTCCTGTGTCTCCCTTTACCGACCAATTGACGATGGCGCTCTCTCCACCGATCAGCGCCTTCAACAATGGCCCCCTCCATCCACGTGTGTCCTCCCGGCAAGGCACAGAGGGCAGCGAGCATCGGAGCCACTGACCGTTCAATCCAGCCCTTCACCCGCTCCGTATCCGGCTCCTCGTGCTGTACCGAGAGACGAGCATTCATGAAGCCCCTCGTCAGAGATTCGTACCATGCGAGCCGAGGAGCCCGCGCCCGCTCCTCGTCCTCGGCGTCCCGTGTGGTGTCCCGAAAATCGACGTAGGACCGAAGCAGCCCAATCAGAAAGCCTTTCCAGTCTGGTTCCTCCAGCCCGATGAGCGCTTGACCGCACAGCTGGGCGCGATCCTGTTTGAACTCCAATTCCCATCGGATGCCGTACTCCTCGGGATGAGGATGTTTCTTCGCCGTGAGCTCAAGCCGCTTATCGTAGACCCGCAGCAAGGTTTGGCTTTGGGGACTTCCGAAGTAGATCGTTTCCCCGGAGGCAGTACCCCGGTGCAACGAGAACGAGCGAATCATCTGGATACGGTCTGCACGACTAATGCATTGGCCTACTTCAGCGGCCTGCGTGACGTAGGTCAAAGGCACCGATGCCTGTCGATCATCGAGAGCGCAATCAATTCTCGTGAGATGACCTTGTTGGGTTTTGATCCACTGCAGAAGATTTTTGACGGAGGGCAGGTCCCATGACGAAACGATACCAGCGGAAAGGTCCACGTGCACTTCGCGGGGCTCACGTCGTGCACCGGTACCGAGCAGACCGACTCCGTGGGCTTGATTCAGGACCCATGAGTCTGGATAGCAGCGAAATCCACCCTTCCTCCTGGACCAGTCTCCTTCAATCCGTTGCATTACAGAGTGGGCAGATGCGGACGGCAGGGTGAACGCGATCCAATCGATAGTCAACGTGAACACGGAGGTGCCGGTGTCAGGGGCCAAATCACTCACGTGTCAGCCAAGCCCCCGTGTTACCAAGCGGGGGCGGTTGGGCGGCGCGCGGCCGGCCTCTGCCGCCCGGCGCGCTCGCCTGCATGCTCCGTCGGGTCCGCATCTCATTTGCCCGTCTCTCCATCGCTTGGCGGACTTTCTTGAAATCAAACCGATAGGCCGTGCCTTCACGCGTGGATGGAATGAGGCCGCTTCGGGCTGCCCGACGTACCGTATCCGTGCTGACGCCGAGCAGCTCGGCAAGTTCTTTGATTGACATCGATGTTTTTGCCTTCACGTGTTCCCTCCTTTTTGGTTTAGAGACGTCCTCAACTTACGCGGACGGTGCTTCCGTTGGGAATTAGGCACATGACTGCTTATGACCGCTCTTGTACGCTTTACAGTCCTTTAGGATGCATGTTCGTCAGGACTTCCGGACGAACCTCCCTCGTTGCCTTGCGTAATGAGCCTAAGGCTGAATGAGAGCGAACGGAATTAGGCACGTTGCGGCACCTTACGGCGTTTCACGACTCTGGACAGACTCTTCAATCGAATCGATGAGAACAAGGTCAGGTTAGCGCACCGGCGGAAGCGGGGGGATTAGGCAGTGGGGGTCTGTTGAGGCCTGTTTGGGACCGCTTAGGACAACAGATCGTTTCCGAGCGAGAGGAAAACCATCATGAAGCGAGTCAGCGTTCGGACACGATTGCCTTGACTTAAAGCGTATGACAATATTATGATCGATCATCAATTGGTAAGGAGGTCTGCAATGGCGACGACGACGATCTCACCGAAGTTTCAAATTGTGATTCCCAAGGAGGTTAGGGAAAAGCTTCATCTAACCCCGAGCCAACGCCTGCAGGTGGTGGAGAAAGGGGGAGTCATTACCCTGGTGCCGGAAGTCCCTCTCAAATCCCTGAAAGGCGTGCTCAAGGGCATGTCCAAAACTGACATTCGGGAAAAGAAGGATTGTCTGTGAAGGTCTTGCTGGATTCCAGCGGGTGGATTGAATTCTTTACGGGTGGTCCACTGGCCGACCGGTATGCCGCCTATCTCGTCCCTCGGTATCAACTCATCACGCCGACCATCGTCTTGTATGAGGTGTACAAGAAGATCAAGCGAGAGCGTGGAGAGGAGACCGCGTTATTGCTCGCAGGGCGGCTCAACGCGACACAGGTCATCCCACTAACGGAATCGATCGCATTTCTGGCAGCCGACGTAAGCTTACGCCATGGGTTGGCCATGGCCGATGCGATCGTTTATGCGACAGCTAAAGACCAGGAAGCTGAATTAGTAACGGGAGACGCAGATCTAAAGGATCTGCCTGGAGTAGTTTACATCAAGTAGAAAGCTGCTACATTCTTCTGGTTCAGAAGGAGAAAGACTCCCGGCCTCTTATAATTCGCCTCCTTCGCCCGTTTCTCCATCGCCTGACGGACTTTGGGCCAGTCAAATCGGGAGGCCGTGCCTTCTCGGGTCGAGGGAATGAGTCCGCTGCGAGCGGCACCACGAATCGTATCCGTGCTGACATTGAGCAGTTCGGCCAGTTGTTTGATCGAGATCAATGTGTGTGTGCCTTCATCTGTGTTCGCTCCTCCGTGGTCTGAAGACGTGCTCACCCTACGCTGACGGCGCGTCGTTGGGAATTAGGCACATGACCGCTGATGACTGCTCCTGGCTGCTTGAGGCTGCACCGCGAACCAGCGTTCTCATTTCAGTCGCGAGCGTAAGGGGAAACGGGTGGGAAGGGGATTAGGCAGCTTACGGCACATTACCGCAACTCACGACGTTTGACGCACTCGCCCAGCCAAAAAGGCGCACCAGTTGGACATTCCACAATTGATACTCAAGGTGCTGGTTTGTCCTGTCCTGATAGCAGCGTGGTAGCAGACTTTGAGGAAGAGGGCGCGAGATTAGAAAACCCTCCAACACCAGAGACTATAGGGCGCGATCTGCACTCAGCGGTTGAATCTCAATCACTTGCAGATGGGTTGGAGCGGATGAGAACCAATCAAACACGATGGAGCACGATAGTTCTGCACAGTTTAGCTACAGTGAATCGCGGTAATCCTTGATGAGTGAATACAAGGCATCGGTGCTGGAGGTCCAAGCATAAACACGCAGAACGGCATTCCATCCTCTAGGCCACAAAGCTGTTCGAGTGGAATGGCAGTCCCAGCAGGATGCGAATGGTCTGATCCAGCAGTGCCGGGTTGAACGGCTTGCGGAGAAACG
>NZ_CDLUDY010000164.1:0-15847 GCF_975968855.1 Petrachloros mirabilis | reverse complement strand
GTCGGTCGGTTGCCGTTCGTAATGACGGTGGACGGTTTCTCAATCGGTTGTGTGGGTGCCTTTTCTCCGCTTTCGCTCTGCTCCGGCTCGTGGTGCACCGTCCTGGTCATATTTCGTTGTCGAGCCGTTGGAAGAGGGGTGAAGCTGTTGCGCAGCATGTTGAGATGACGGAGCCAATTTGTTGTCAGCCAAAGGCCGGAACCGATCAGGGCAATGGAATAGGCCCACAGAAATTTCGATGGGCCAACCTGTTGGATCAAAGGAAGGCCTGATGTGCGAATGGATCTCCCGCCGAACAAAATGACAATGAATGTGGTGAGTGGAAAGAGGATTGTGAGAAAAAAACCTGATGTCCGGTCGTCTTCGGTTAGTTCTTGTTTGGCTTTGATCGCGAGGGCAATGACAAGCGCTAACGCAATGAGATGAGTGATCAGCCGTAGGGCGTTGGGACCATTCAGTGGTGTGAATGGTATGCCGAAGGAATCGGCCCATGCCATGTTGCTCATGACCAGCCCGGCGAGCGGGGATATAGTGATGCCGACGAGGTATGGGTGAGCCCAATTCATGCGGGTAAATTCCATGTGTGGTCGAGCGTGCTCGAACGGTTTTTAGTCTATCGGATGGGACCGGAGAGTCAATGAATAGGCAAAAACAGGCGAGGTTTTGGAGACGGAGATATGAGATTACAGACGCGCGGCTGCCTCCTTCAGCAAGGGTAAGAGTCGAGGGTTCACTTTCAGGTCACCACGTCCGATGCCTACTTCGATGTCAGGCTTTGTCACGCCATGGAAGTCGCTTCCCCCAGTAATCAACAGGTCAAAGCACTGGGCCAAGTTCAAGTAGCTCGACGTTTGCGATTTGCTGTGTGTGCTGTAATGAACTTCGACACCACCAAGTCCCGCTTCTTTGAGCTCCTTCACACGGGTGCGGAGACCCTCGCTCGTTTCTTTAATCCAGGTAGGGTGGGCCAACACCGCAACCCCTTTCGCTTCTACGATCCACCTAATGGCTTCTGCAGGACGTGGGAGTTCTCGGGCGACGTAAGCGGGTCTTCCCTCGGCAAGGTATCGGTCGAAAGCTTCCTTTGCAGAGGTGACATATTTCTTCTGCATGAGCAGCTGTGCGATATGGGGACGTCCGACCGATTCTGTGCCTGCCAGGGAACGAACTTCTTCGTATGTCACATCGAGGCCTGTTTGCCGTAGTCGTTCGACAATCATGGGATTGCGGCGATGGCGGCTCTCGCGAAGCTTCGCGAGACGTTCATTGAAAAGAGCATCTTCCCATTGAACGAAATATCCGAGAATATGCAGTTCGTTCTTTCCATCAAACGAACTGATTTCCACACCGGGGATAACCTCAATGCCGAGGTCCTTCCCCGCAGACATGGCTTCGGAAATGCCGCTGGTGATGTCGTGATCGGTGATTGCCAGTGCAGAAACGTTGGCCTGCTTGGCAAGTCCAAGGATGTCCGATGGCCGAAAGCTACCGTCTGAATGGGTCGTATGGAGATGGAGATCAATCCGGCTCATGAAACCTCCTGTTGGCGGCCGTTCGGACCGGGTTTTTGTGCCAGCAGTTGGGCTGTGTAGGCTGAGCCCATGCCGGTGCCAGCTTCATGCTCTCCTTCGTCATAAAAAATTGTTCGAAGGGATGAGGTGAGCCGCAGGAGTTCATTGTGAGCCAAACAAAATTCCCAACGGCGCGGATGGCGGTGGCGGAAATAATTTTCGATCGAGAAGGTTTCGTAGAGTAGAACGCCGTTTGGTTTCAATGCTTCGATGATCCAAGGAAAGAGCGGGCGATGCAGGTAAAAACAGACGATGATAGTGTCGAAGGCATTGGCCGGGAATTCAGGCCGCTCATCTGTTGTCCGTTCAAGGTCAACTTGTTTCACGTTGAGTTTGGGAAGGTGCCGATGCTTTGCGGTTGTGACTAATTTTGCAAGGCTGTCGGCATCCCGATCGATCGCCGTGACGTCGAACCCATGGGATGCGAGGTAGAGAGAATGGCGCCCGCTTCCGCAGGCGACGTCCAAAACGCGGCCTTTTTGCAGACGGTGCAGCTGCTGAGCGAGAAAACGGGAGGGAGGGGGGTCCGTCTGCTGCACATAGTGCGCAATCCGAGCTCTCTCGACTTTGATGCCGACAGATCCGGTCGTCCGCTCAAGAGGAGGTGCCAACTTCCGTAGCCACAATCGAACTCTTTCGACCGGAAACTCAGCAAATAGCATCGTAAAGCATTTCTCAGCTAGCGATTCAAGCAGGGAAGACTCTTCCTTCGATCCGAGTTCGACGATGCGTTCAGCCACCTGCGCATAGTCAATCGTATCGGATATGCGATCGGAAGAAGCTGCTAGTGTTGTTTCGCATTCCAATTCCAGATCGATCGCCAGCGGCTGTGAACGACGGCGTTCTTCGGGCGTTACCCCGCAATGTCCTTGAAATTCAAGCCGTTCGATCACTATTTTGTATGACATCGAGATCATTCTCCGGGATGCAAAGAGGAACTGTCAACCAATCCTTGGCGGGGGGTCAGGGAACGAGTAGTTAGGGAGGCTCGAAATCCTATGGTCTTGGGGCCTGAGAGCTATGCGATTGCTGTCTCGTGGTTTCCCTCCCATGATCTTCCATTCTGCTGCGAGTTGGCCCGAGAAATGAATACCCACAGTGATTAGGCCGTGAAGGAATACGAAAATTGTCCGAGGACACATGCAAATTGTCGAAGGGTTCGATACGGGAACATTGATGTGGCGTCTCTTGTTTTCTTTTATATAAGATCACAGGGGGGAAGTTCCGATCGGGGCCGGATTCTGTCTATTGACTCACCATTTGAACACCTCCTATAATGACCGATCGCCGCACCCATAACCGGCTGATTCAGCGAGGAAAATGGCTGAGTTCACGCATTTCAATGAGTCGGGCCGTGCGCGGATGGTTGATGTCAGCGCCAAGGCTCAGACCGAGCGGGTGGCGACGGCGCAGGCTACCGTCTTTCTTCAACCCGAAACCCTTGAAAAGATTCAACGTGGCAAGATCGCCAAAGGCGATGTGCTGGCGGTTGCCCAAGTTGCAGGGGTAATGGGAGCGAAGAAGACTCCGGACCTCATCCCCATGTGCCATCCGATTTTCCTATCCAGCGTCGACATCTCGTTTAAAGAAGATCCTCAACCGGATCGACAGGGGCGTTGTTCCATCACAATTTCGGCAACTGCCAAGACGACCGGCCAGACGGGTGTCGAAATGGAAGCGATGACGGCAGCCTCAGTTGCAGCCCTGACGATCTATGACATGTGCAAAGCGATCGATCGTGGAATGAGTTTCAGCGATGTCTGTTTGCTATCAAAGTCGGGCGGGAAGTCGGGAACTTATAGAAGAGAAGGCTGAGGCCTAGGTCCAACTTGAGGAACGATGATTACGGTTCGGCTCTTCGGTATGACGAAGTCGATGGCGGGCAATCAGTCGTCGTTATCGTTGCCTCTCTCCAACGGGCAGCGTGTGAAGGATCTTGTTGAGGCTGTGAACCAGGGATATCCGACGATCGGGGAATTGATTCATAAGAAAAAAGTCCTGATATCAGTGAATCATGAAATTGCGCATGAAGATACGGAGGTCAGAGAAGGAGATGAGATCGCCTTGCTTCCTCCGTTTGCTGGGGGATCGCCAATGGAACAGACATGCGATGAATCTCAACTTGTTCGTGTGCAGCGGGAAGATTTTTCCGTCGATGCAGAGATCAACCGCGTTCGAAGCCGGTCGAAGCGGATAGGTGGCATTGCAATCTTTCTCGGTACGGCCCGTGATCGGTCGAAAGGACGAGACGTCGACGGCATCACGTTCGAACATTACGAGGGAATGGCGCAGAAGAAGCTGCACGAGATTCGTGAACGGGCATTGAAGGACTTCGATATCCTCGAATTGCTTATCGTCCATCGATATGGAGAGATCGCAATCGGCGAGAACATTGTGCTCATTATTGCCGGTGCCGAACATCGAGCGGATGCATTCCGGGCCTGTAAGTGGGCAATCGATGAATTGAAGCAGATCACTCCGATTTGGAAGTTGGAGCATACCACAAGCGGAGAGGTATGGGTCGAGGAGCATCCCTAGTATTGGGAAGTGAGAAAGTGAACAGGAATCGTCGTCAAAGTTGTGGAGTTCCTCATGATTGAATCCTCTTCAAGCGGGAGGCTCCCCGAAGTTGTTGATCTTCATGGACGGCCGCTGAGAAGTTTGCGGCTATCGGTCACTGATCGCTGCAATTTGCGCTGTGCCTATTGTATGCCGGAAGAGGATTACGTATGGCTTCCACGCGAGGATCTGCTTTCATTCGAGGAGATGACAACACTCACGGAGTATTTCACCGACCTCGGTGTCGATAAGGTGCGTGTGACGGGGGGGGAGCCTTTGTTGCGGCGTGATCTCCCGCGGCTTATTCGACTGCTACTTCAAAATAGACGAATCACGGAGATTGCCCTGACGACCAACGGGATTTTGTTAGCGGATCAGGCTCAATCCTTGTTTGAGGCAGGCTTACATCGCGTGACGGTGAGTCTGGATACCTTGCGGCCTGAACGGTTCCGTCAGTTGACCCGTCGTGATGAATATGCCCGTGTGCTTGAGGGGATCGAGTCGGTGGGCAGAACAGGTTTTATGGGCCTCAAGCTCGATACGGTTGCCATTCGCGGTTTCAATGATGATGAATTGGTGGGAATGATTGAGTTCGGGAAACATTACCAAGCCGAAGTCCGGTTTATCGAGTACATGGACGTTGGAGGGGCGAATGAATGGGCTCCGGAAAAAGTGTTGTCCCGTGAAGCCATGTTGACGGCGCTTGGCAAATACTACGGGAAAATCGAACCGATGCCAGAGCGAGGATCGGCACCGGCTCAGCGATTCATCTTGCCGGATGGAACCACTTTTGGAATTATTCCTTCAACGACTACGCCGTTTTGTTCCTCCTGTGATCGCAGTCGTGTCACCGCGGATGGGATGTGGTACCGCTGCCTGTATGCAACAACCGGGACGGATCTTCGTAAGCCTTTGAGGACAGGGGCTTCTCCTCAGGAAATGCGGGCATTCATTAGGGCCGGATGGGAATCCCGGCGAGATCGTGGCGCAGAAGATCGGAAGGCACTTGAACGCGTCGGTCTTCGTGAACAGGGGCTAATCGGGATCGACAAGCTTCGTCAGGATCCCCATCTGGAAATGCATGCACGTGGCGGCTGAGTTCGATCGTCTATTCGTTCGTTCCACAGGTTTTTTCGTGTCCAGCTTCCGTAATGGATTAATTGCATACATCGCGGTGCTTGTTGAATTGAAACAGCTTCGTCAGACTTCAGCTTCGATCGCCTCAGTGATTGAAAGCCTTAACAGTCCATCGTGGTGAATTCCTGACACTTATGACTGAATCAAACTTTCTGACTATGCTTGCACTCGGATTCATGTTGGGACTTCGTCACGCTCTCGATAGTGATCATATTGCAGCTGTTGCAACGGTCTTAGCGCAGCGACCTTCGATCAAGGCATCCGGTCTGGTTGGATTGAGTTGGGGAATCGGCCATACGCTGATTCTCTTGCTTGTGGGATCGGTTGTCTTGTGGTTTCGGACTCCGGTTCCAGAATTCTTGGCGATGGCGGCTGAAGGGGCAGTGGGTATCATGTTGATCGTGCTCGGCGGGCTCCTTGCGGTAAAGCTGTGGCGGGAGCGTTGGCACATCCACCAGCATGAGCATGACGGAACAAAACACGTTCATCTCCATAGCCACGCGGTGCTGCCGGATCATGGCCATTCCCATTGGTGGCGGCAGTCGTTCAGGCCGCTCTGCATTGGCATGGCCCATGGTCTTGCCGGTTCCGCTGCACTGCTGCTTGTAGTGGTGTCGACGGCCGAAAGCATAGCTGAGGGCCTGTTTTTTATTGTTGTATTCGGACTCGGTTCAATTCTTGGAATGATGGTGATCGGGTTGTTTTTGAGCTTGTCGGTTGTCTGGTCATTACATCTCGGCCGTCCAGCATTGCTTGTAGTTCAGGGATCCGCCAGTCTGGGCAGTATCGTGTTTGGCATTTCCATTCTGAACCACATTTTCATGGTTGGGGATTCGGTCTAAATTCAAAATTTCTGGGTTCATTTGGAAGATGCGTGCGTCGCAAACAGGGCTGTGCTATTCTGCAGCGGGAATGCCACGTGATTGTGCGCTTCGGTGCCTGACGGCAAGTAAAGGGGTAACCTATGGCCTGGTTTAAAAAGCAAAAAGGTTCGGAACCTGAGGCGCCGAAGCGCTCGAAGGTTGCCGAGGGTATGTGGCTGAAGTGCAACCATTGCCGCGAAATCGTCTACCGTAAGGAAGTCGAGCGGAACAACAAGGTCTGTCCAAAATGTGATTACCATTTTCCGATTTCTGTTATGGAACGGATCACCCTCCTGGTGGATTTGGGGACATTCAAGGAATGGGATGCGGACCTCAGCCCCCAAGACCCTCTTGGGTTTCACGATACAAAATCGTACAAGGATCGGGTGAAGGCTCAGCAGGAGAAGACGGGGAAAAAAGATGCGATCATGATCGGCGAAGGGCGGATGAATGGGCGCCGCGTCGCGCTGTGCGTCTTCGATTTTGGATTCATGGGCGGGAGCATGGGCTCCGTCGTCGGAGAGAAAATCTGCCGGGCAATCGATCGGGCCCTTGAAGCTCGCTTGCCGGTCGTACTGGTCACGGCCTCGGGTGGTGCCAGAATGCAGGAGGGGATACTCTCGTTGATGCAGATGGCCAAAACCTCCGCGGCTGTGGCAAAACTTGGCGAAGCGAAGTTGCCATTTATCTGTCTGCTGGCCGATCCTACGTTCGGCGGCGTGACAGCAAGTGTCGCCATGCTAGGGGACATCATTATTGCTGAGCCGAAGGCCTTGATCGGGTTTGCCGGGCCGAGAGTGATCGAACAAACCATCAAACAGCAGCTGCCGGATCAATTTCAGCGTGCTGAATTCTTGTTAGAACATGGAATGATCGACATGATCGTCGAGCGCAAGCAGCTCAAAGAAACTCTCAGCACTCTTGTAGCACACTTTTAGCATCGTCCCTTCTCCCCATTCGGCTTCGATCATGAACTACGCCTCCGCTGTTGCCTATCTCTATAATCTGCAAAAACACGGCATAAAGTTAGGCTTGGAGACAATGACGGCGTTGGTCGGGCGGCTTGGGATGCCACAGGATCGGTATCGGTGTCTCCACATTGCGGGAACAAATGGAAAAGGTTCGACGGCTGCTATGGCGGCGTCGATTCTGCAGGCTGCAGGATACCGCGTCGGGTTGTACACCTCTCCTCATTTGGTGGAATTTCGAGAGCGGATTCGCGTCGACGGAGAGATGATTTCGGAGACGGAGGTAGCGCGATTGACGGAGTTGCTGAAGAGCCTCTGTGAGCCCGACCTGTCGCCGACTTTTTTTGAATATGGGACGGCAATGGCGTTTCAGCATTTCGCTGAGAAGGGCATTGACGTTGCGGTGTTGGAGGTCGGGTTGGGTGGGCGCTTTGACGCCACCAATGTTATAAAGCCAGCGGCATGTGCCATTACTACGATTTCGTTGGACCACCAAGAGTACCTGGGGAAGACCGTATCTTCGATTGCGTTTGAGAAAGCCGGCATAATCAAATGCAACGTTCCCATCATCATCGGGCGTATTTCAGGGGAAGCATTGAATACGATTGAGCAGGTTGCACTTAAGCGCACTGCGTCCCTCGCTCGGCTCAATCAGGAGTTCCATGTCTCCGCTGTCTCGCCAGAGCGGTTTTGTTATACCGGGCCTCGGATGCGAATCGATGATCTGTCCTGTTCGTTGCGGGGGGGACATCAAATCGACAACGCTGCCTGTTCGCTGGCATTGATCGAAGCAGCTTGCTCCGAAGGAATCGCGGTTTGTGAAGAGGCAGTTCGTGAGGGGCTATCGAAGGTCCGGTGGGAGGGACGACTGGAAATTGTGGAGCGTCAGCCGACCGTCGTGCTGGACGGCGCCCACAATCCTGCGGCAGCAGAGGCGTTGGCGTCTTACTTGCGTGGTTTCCGTTTTTCCCATCCCGGCAGCCGTGTCGTTCTTGTGATGGGGATGATGCGGGACAAAGACCACCGCAGATTTGCAGAACCATTGAGAGAGGTGGTCGACGATGTCGTGTTCACGCAAGCCCATCTCCCACGTTCAGCAACTGCCCACGAATTGCAAGCCAAGCTTAGAGAGCTGTGGCCACATGCGCACGCAAGTTCCCTGGTGAACGATGCCTTGGAAAAAGCGAAGCGACTGACGTGTGAGACAGATCTCATTTGTGTGGCTGGCTCCCTGATGTTGGTTGGCGATGTGAAGGCGATGTTGCATGGTAGCCGGTTATCTCCGCTCCGTGGTTGACATGGTATATAGTGTCGCGCGAGTCCTTGCCTGTCTAGCCTGCCTCTGTGTCATAAGCCTCGTGACTCCGGATGGGACCTGGTCTGGTGAAGGAGCTACGAGTGCCTCCTTGTCCGGCTCGGGAACGCCTCCTCTGGATGTGAAAGCTGACCGTATCGATTATTTGCAAGAACAGGAAAGGTATGAAGCGGATGGTTCGGTCGTCGTCGAGCAAGGGACGTTGCGTCTCACCGCCGACCATATCACCTTGCATGTTCTTCCCGGCATCATGGTTGCGACCGGCCATGTACGACTGAAAGATTCCAAAGCCGACATCGAGGCGGAACGATTGGAACTGAACGTAAATACAGAAGCGGGTGTAGTCACCCATGGACAGGTTTATCTCAAGTCGACGAATACGACGGTCGAGGGGCGCCTTATCCAACGATTCTCGGAGGAACACTATCGAATCAAGGAGGGGCAATTTACGAATTGCGATGCCCAGGATGGTGAAACACCAGCCTGGCGTTTTCAATTTAAAGATCTAGACTTGAACATCGGGGATAGTGTGGCCTTTACAGGCGGCTGGCTGTGCGTGCTCGATACGCCAGCCATTCCTATTCCGACCCTTACGTATCCCCTTACAAAACGCCGAAGTGGTTTCTTGTTCCCGAACGTCGGCTACGACAATCGCTTCGGTGCTCGCCTGCAGCAGGCATTCTATTGGGCGATCAATCCGAGCCAAGATCTGACGGTGGCACCCTTATACTACAGTGATCTCGGGTATGGGAGTGACTTAGAGTATCGCTATGTGTTGGACCGGAGGTCATTCGGGCAGTGGTACATCAGTTATCTCCAGCAGACACAGTTGCCGAATGTATCGGGGGTGACAGCAACCACTGAAGATCCCCGCAGAGCGCGAGCTTCAATCACTGGGTCTCACACGCAACAGTTCTCGGAGACGCTCCTTCTACGGGCGCAGGCTAATCTTGTGACTGATCCGGACTATCTTCAACAATTGAGTAATTCAGGCGTCCAACGGGCTTTGCCAAGTAATGAATCGAATCTCTTAGCTACACAACGCCTGTCCTACGGAAACCTGTACTTATTGGGTCAATATCTACAACCTTTGCAAGCCGGTGGTTCGGATACTTTTCAGCGTCTTCCGGAAATTGGATACACGCTGCCCAAGCTGTCGTTATTTGGGTCGCCGTTTTTGTTTGGGGGAGACGCCAATGGAGTGAACTTTTATCGGGATCAAGGATTCACGCAAAATCGCTTGGACGTGGTGCCGGGAATCTCAACGGATGTGATCAACTTCGGCCATATTGTCGGCATGACACCTCAAGCGAAGTTTCGAGAGGTATATTACAGTCGAGGCGTTCAGGACTCTTCCAGTCAGCATCGGGAAACGTTCTGGGCAGGACTCGATATCACGTCGAAGCTGAGTCGACGATTCCGTTCCGAGGACGGCAACGTGATGTTGCACGCGATCGAGCCCAGCCTCATGTATGAATATGTGCCGTCGACCGACCAATCGCAGTTGACCCAGATTGATCAGGTCGATGACCTCCCCAAGAAGAACCTGATGACCTATATGATTCGCAGTCGACTCTTGGAGCAGGACGGGCAGAGCAGTTTTAATTGGCTTGATCTGACGTTGGGGCAGAGTTATCACGTTGGCGCCGTGCAGACCAGAGCAAGGGACTTTACGCCCGGCGTGATTCCTCCGATCGGCAGCATAACCCAGCCTCTTCAGCCTGCCACGGTGCCGATCGAGGGGAAGAAATTTTCAGATCTTTGGTTGCGCGCAGTCATCGGCAACAACAGCCCCCAAATGACGCGTTCCCAAATATCAGAGTCGGCGTTTGGTCGAGCAACAGATATTACATACGGCCAAAGGCCCGTTATCAACCAGTATGTCACGATCGACGCATTCTATGATCCCTATCGTTCAACGTTGAGCCAATTTAATACTGACTTTCGAGTTCAGGAATCGACCAACTGGTATGTCGAAGTGGGGCAACGGTATTCGCGCGATGGCGCTCGGGTTCGTCGAGGGGATGTGTGGAATCCGCTCTCATTTAATGAAGTGTATGCTCCGACACCGGAAATCCAATTTGTAACAGCGGGAGGTGCCTTCCGTACACCGTGGGGATGGACCGTAGGAGGCAAGGGGTATTACGATATCAAGAACGGCAAGAGCCCGGAATATGATGTGGTCGCTCTGTACCAGAACCCTTGCAAGTGTTGGTCGTTGGGACTGTTTTATCTGCAATTTCCGGACAGAGCTCAGTACAATTTTATGTTCAGTCTGACAGGGATCGGATGGACGGAGAACTATGGTACGGCGGTGCTGAGGAGCATTCTGAATCCTTTGTTATGGGGAGAGCGAGGCCTGCCATGGGTCGGCGGCGGGGGTCCTTATGGACGTGCGCAAACGTCGCCAATGCCGCCCAGTTTGGGGGGGAGCTACCCATGATATGGAGAAGGCCGATGAGTTCTACAGGATGGGCGGCTTGTCTGTCTCTGCTCGCGATGACCTGGTTGATTGCGTGCAGCTCGGTCTCATTCCCTAGCCAGCCGGACCGTCGAACAAATCTTCAGCGGGCCAAGGTGTTCCTTGCCGCTGGTGACTTCCGGCAGGCTGTCGAGGCTTGTCAGCAGGAAGTTAAAGAGTCTCCCTCCGCGGAGAGTTATCTGTACCTGACCTATGTGTACCAAGCGTTAGATGCCTATGTAGAGGCGTTGGCCAAGAAGGACCAGTGGGTCACTATGCAGCACCTGTATTTGAACTTAACAGGGGGTGAGCCGGAAAGTCTTACAGAGCCTTCGAATATCTTGGTACAGATCGAGAAAGAACTGATTCAATCTGCAGCGCGACAGCAGGCCGATGTCACCGCGGAATTGGCCACAAGGCTAGATAAGTCTGTCGTCATGCGTGTGTGGCCGCAGCAGACGAAGTGGCGTAAGATGAACTCGGAAGGATGGTGGCTAACAGTTCCGCCTGAATGGTCCTGGTAATCCATCTTTGTCGACGATTTGACTACTCGGAATGGGCTGGTATACGATGAGATCCGTTTTCTCGCGAGAGGGTCTGTATCTATCCTGCAAGGAGGACTTATTGTGGCGGGCAATGCGTTGAAAGTTGAAGATGCGACATGGGATGCCGAGGTGGTAAAGGCCTCCGAGTTGGTCATGGTCGATTTCTGGGCAGTCTGGTGCGGACCTTGTCAGATGGTGGCTCCAATTGTCGATGAGTTGGCCAATGAATATGCGGGCAAGGTCAAGGTGCGAAAACTCAATACGGATGAGAACCCCGAAGTGGCCGGACGGTATCAGGTGATGAGCATTCCGACCATTCTGTTTTTCAAGAACGGGCAGGTCGTGGAGAAACTAGTTGGTGCAAGGCCCAAGCGTCAGTTCAAGGAAGTAATCGACCAGCTGCTCGCTCAGCATGCGGGATCCGCCTAAGGTTTTGTAGACGGAAACACTTGCCCATCCGATAGGCACGGCTGGAAAGCCACTACTCATAGGCTCGAGTATTCTGATCGAGTTATACGCGCTCGCTCGTCACACATCCTGATGCTTGTTGAGCTTCGCATCCTCAATTTCGCCCTTATCGAACAGCTCCACATCGAATTTCAGCCCGGCTTTACGGTCTTGACTGGTGAGACCGGTGCCGGCAAATCCTTGCTGATTGACGCCATTGATCTATTAGTGGGGGGGCGTGCCTCAACCGATCAGATCCGCACGGGTGAAGACGAAGCGAAGATCGAAGCTTCGTTTGTCCTTCCGGACGCGCATCCTCTTCTTCGTCACCTCCGCTCACAAGACATGGTTGGTTCCAATGACCGAGAGATCGTGTTGAAAAGGGTCCTCTCCCGATCCGGTCGAAGCCGGATGTACCTCAATGGGGATTTCTGTCCTCTTCGGGTACTCGAGGACTTGGGCGGAACCCTCGTCGATATCCACGGACAGCATGAACAACAGTCCCTCTTGTCCTCTTCCAGGCAGCTGGACGCAGTGGACGGATTCGGAGGCCTTGTCGCACTGCGGGCACAATATGAGGAAACCTATCGCCTGTGGAAGGATCGCACCGCTGCTCTTGAAGCCACCATACAGGAAGGATTGAATCATGAGCGGCTGCGTGAGTTATTGCAGTTTCAGTCGGAGGAGATCGAGAGGGCGGGATTGTCAACAGGCGAGGAAGAGGCTCTTCAGGCGGAGCGACAACGACTAGTCCATGCCCATCGTCTGAGGGAATTGGCGGAGACGGCCTATGGAGATTTGCAAGCCGAAGAGCAAGGGGTGCTCGGTAAACTTGGCCGGATTAACCGAGTTCTCGAAGAATTAGCCCAGATAGACCAGTCGAGCGGTGAGGGTCTCTCGCAAGCCCGTGAGGCGTCGGTGTTGCTGAAGGACCTCGCGGATTCCCTGCGGGACTATGCTTTGCGGTTGGAAGCAGATCCTGAGAGGCAGAGTCTGGTGGAAGATCGCCTGGACGCAATCCATCGATTGAAGAAGAAATATGGCGGCTCGATCGAGGCTGTTCTGGCAACCGGTTCTCGTGTCAAACAAGAGTTGTTCTCAATCGCAACGCAGGAAGGCCGAGTGTCAGAATTGACTCGGCAAGTTCAGGTCGCAGAAGAGCAGATGACCGACCTGGCAATACAGTTATCGAAGAAAAGACGGGATGCGGCCAAGCGCCTTGCGACTCTTGTCGCTGCTGAGCTTGGGGCGCTCAAGATGGAGGGGGCGAAATTTGAGATAGCGCTGTCCGCTGATGAGGGTATCAGCATGTGCGGACCAACGGGGTGGGATCAGGTTGAGTTTCTGTTGTCCAGCAATGTGGGTGAACCCAGGAGACCATTGGCCCGTATTGCTTCAGGAGGAGAGCTCTCTCGTATCATGTTGGCGCTAAAGTCTGTGCTTGCCGAGACCGACCACGTTCCAGTCCTTGTGTTCGACGAGATTGATATGGGTGTCGGGGGAGGGGTGGCGTCGGCGATGGGGACGCGGCTCAGACGCCTCGGTCAATACCACCAGGTGTTTTGCATCACGCATTTACCACAAGTGGCGTCTCAGGCTGAACACCATTTGCTCGTGGAAAAGGGGCGGGACAGAAGAAGAACGACGACATCTATCAGATTGCTGAAGGGCGTCGGTCGTGAGGAGGAAATTGCTCGAATGCTGGGAGGCCAGACGATCACCAGAAAAGTCCGCGAAACAGCAGCCGAATTGATTGCGGAAACAAAAAGTAAACAATGAGCTTAGGCGGCAGCCCGCCCTGACGAATTGGCTGCGATCGCCATAACCGGGAGAGAGGCTTTGCATTCCTGGATCACTTGGATAAATAAACTGGTGAGTGTCGGATCGAAATAGGATCCGGCGTGAGAGGATAGGAAGGCGCAAGCCTCGTCGATCGAAAGCGGAGTTCGATCAGGCAGCTCAGCCGTAAGATGATCGAGTGCCTGCGCCAAACAGACGATTCTCGCCAAAATCGGGATCCCTTCGCCCTTGAGTCCATGTGGATAACCTGAGCCATCCCAGCGTTCGTGGTGGTAGGCAATGATCTGGCCGATTTCAGCCGGCAGTCCGAGCGGGGTAATCATTTTGGCTCCTCGCTCTGGGTGCTGTCTCTGCTCGTGGGTTCCATCTGTGGCGACGATTTCGTCGTCGGCGAACCGGTAGTCATCTCCTCCTAGTTTTCCGACGTCGTGCAGAAAGGCTCCTAGAGCCACTGACTTCTGTTCGTTGACGGTCAGGTTGGTTCGGTTGGCGAGTAAGGTTGCATAAAAACTGACTCGGCTGCAGTGATTGAGCAAGTGGCGGTCCTTTGCTTCGAGAAGGTCAGAGAGAAGCGGAAGTAATTCTGTTACCTCTTCTATTGAGGAGGAGGTCATGCGGGCTTTACAGAACGCTTCATATCCCGCTCGCATCTCTTCCCATGCCCGGGCACAGTCGGCTTCAGATCCCCACAAATCCGTCGAGGAACGAAGGAATTGCCGGAGATAATCGATTCTCTGCTTCTTCTCCAGCGTTTGATTGACCAGCGTGATAAGTTCAGTCACGTTGAAGGGTTTGAGGAGGTAGCCGGCTGCTCCATTCCTGATGCCTTCCATCGCCGACTTCAAGCTTCCGTATCCGGTGATGATGATGACTTCCACGTCCGCGTGATCATGTTTTATTTCCTGGAGCAGGTCTAACCCTTGTCGATCAGGGAGTTTTTGATCGAGCGTGATAAGGTCCACTGGTTGGTGGTTCAGAACATCGATAGCGGCTTGGGCCGATTCGGCTGACTGGACATTAAAAAACGGGCGAAGGATGAATTTTAAGGCATCCCGCGGGCCAGCCTCGTCGTCAACGACAAGCACCGTGGGTTTTTTCTCTGGTTCGTTATGTATAGGAGATGTCATTGTTCAGTTCATCTACCTGTATTGAGCAGGTCTGTCAAGCAATTGTTATTCCTTTTCAGCTAGTTACGATACCTCTGCCCAGTAAATGTGGCAGGAGTTTTCTTCGGCACCATATGTAGTTTCCATGAAAGGATTGCTACGTATCAAACAGGAAGAGAATTCGTGGGACTGATGCAAAAATCGCTCAGGGGATCGCGGAGGCTGTGTTATTCCTGCGCGAGCGGTTCTGGTTCAGGAGAGGGGTCGTTGTCTGGTCTGCCTATTCCCAATGTGTCCATTCGATACTTCAGCATACGTCGGCTGATCCCCAGTTGGTTGGCTGCGTGGGTCTGCACATAGTTGTTTTTCTTCAATGCATCAAGAATGATTTCTCGCTCAAACTCCATGACTGCCTTCTCAAGAGAGAGGCGTCCCGCTAAGGTATCGTCGCGAAGGGATGAAGACCTTGTATCATTGCGGAGGATCGTCGGAAGGTGTTCCGGGGTGACGGAATCCGAGCCTTTTGACCAGATGAAGGCCTGCTCGATGATATTTTCCATCTCGCGGATATTTCCCGGCCATGGGTAGCGGCAGAGCAGATCAATTGCGTCTTTGGAGAATTCCTGGGCCGGTCGACGCTCCTCTTCAAGACGCTTCGACAGGAAATGTTTGGCAAGGAGCGGAACGTCTTCGCCACGGTCTCGGAGGGGAGGAAGGTAGAGGGAGATCACGTTGATGCGGTAGTAGAGGTCCTCTCGAAACTGTCCTTTTCGAACCAAGTCTTCGAGGTTTTTATTCGTGGCCGCCACAATTCTCACGTCCACCTTGATCGCTTGCACGCCTCCGATTCTCGTGAATTCCCGCTCTTGGAGGACGCGAAGCAGTTTGGCTTGTGTCATAGGACTGAGATCGCCGATTTCGTCAAGGAACAGAGTGCCGCTGTTGGCTAGTTCGAATTGGCCGATACGCCGAGCGGTCGCGTCTGTAAACGAGCCCTTCTCGTGGCCGAACAATTCGCTCTCGATCAAGGTTTCCGGGAGCGCTGCACAATTCAATGCGATAAAGGGGCGGTCTC
>NZ_CDLUDY010000163.1:0-10140 GCF_975968855.1 Petrachloros mirabilis | reverse complement strand
TGCAAGCCTTTATCCAGGCTGTTAAGAGCAACTCCACACCTCTGGTCACAGGCTTGGACGGATGTCTTGCTGTCGAGGCGGCAGACGCCTGCTACCGATCAGCAAAACAAGGCAGTGCGGTTGTATCAGTGAGTCCTGGCTCCTAACTGTCCGCGACTATGTGCGTGTCCGTCTCCTCTACACCTTCTATCTGATGGATTTTCGTGATCACCACATCGGATAGAGCTCGCTCGTCAGCGACGTTGATAAAAACAAAAATATCCGGTTGACCGAAGCAGGAATGGGCCTGCTCGACACCTGTGAGTTTCTTAAGCGATTGCAGGACGTCCTTGGTTCGCCCCGCTTTAACTTTGATAAGGATATAGGCCTTGGTTGCCATCACGTCGCTCCTTTCGATACTCATGTTGTGCGCCTGGCATCTTCCGTCGGTGCTCCGAGAAGACCTGATGAATGTTTCGTCCGCTCCGATTGTATGATGTTCGGGCTTTCTCGTAGAGCTGACACAAGAGCTCCATTTCTGACCGCCCCATATTGAACTGCGCCAATCCATCGGATAAACGTTCACGTTGTTGCTCCGATCGCGTCCCGTAATACTCGCAGACCGCCTCAACGATCTCTGATGTCCAACCTCTCTTCAGGAATCTTCCTTTCCGTTCTGTAGCGCCTCCTTCCCACTTGGCTGTCACGGCCTGATCGAAAAAATCACGCACGGCGGAATGCGAGCTTTTCATAAATGCCGCCTGAAGTTGAATGACGGTTTGGATCACGCGATTCGCTTCTGTTGTCCCCTCGGGAGGTAGGACATCGGCACTCTGAAGAGTAGCGAGAATCGCCATCGAAGCCCCTACCGGACCTGACGAAGTCTTTCCTTGCGTCTGAGCATTGATCCCGGTGGGAGAGAGAGTCAAGAGGAGAATAAACAAGAAGCAAAGATAAGAGAGCTGCATGCAGCGATTATACAGAAGGTACGTAGCTGGCACCAGCTTCAAGGAACGTCGCAGGATCCATGCAGAATGGAAGTATTTTGTCCAGTTTCTGATCGTTGTTCTTGAATCGCTTTATACTGCCTCCTATAATTCCCGCCGTGCTGATCATCCTCGGGAACTAGTATGCTGGCAAAGGTGCGAAGCATTGCGCTGGTTGGCCTCGACGCGTTTTTGATCGATGTCGAGGTCGATATCGCCGGCGGCCTTCCTCAATTTTCCGTCGTGGGTTTGCCTGATGCGACTGTACGAGAGAGCCGCGATCGGGTGAGAGCAGCCCTTAAAAATACCGGGTTTCATTTTCCTGCGAAAAAAATCACAGTTAACCTTGCTCCTGCCGATCTTAAAAAGGAAGGCGCCGGTCTCGATCTGGCAATCGCCATAGGAATCCTGGTCGCGGAGGAAGTCGTGCCGGCCGACAGCCTCAATCGGCGAGTTCTCGTCGGCGAACTTTCACTGGATGGTCAAATCAAGAAGATCTCTGGCGCCTTATCGATCGGCATAACATGCCGGCAGGATTACGATCTTTTACTTCCTGCAGAAAATGGCCATGAGGCTGCAATGGTCGAAGGCGCCAAGGTATTTCCGCTCCATACCCTTCCGGAGGCGGTGGGCTTCTTGAAGGGAGACCTCACAGTAAGTCCTGTTCTAGCCAATCGAACAAGGTACTTCGAGCACATGTCATCTGAAGAGGATGATTTCCAGGATATCCGAGGACAGGATGCCCCCAAGCGGGCATTGGAGATTGCTGCTGCCGGGGGGCACAACATGCTCATGGTTGGCCCCCCGGGGTCCGGTAAAACCATGTTGGCGAAGCGATTGCCGACGATCCTCCCCCTGATGGATCTCGAGGAGGCAATCGAGACGACTCGTATCCATAGCGTGGCAGGCCAGTTGTCGATGGACAAACCATTGCTGACAGTACGGCCCTTTCGTGCTCCGCACCATAGCATTTCAGATGCCGGCTTGATCGGTGGGGGAACGATACCCAAACCGGGAGAAGTTTCATTGGCTCATAACGGTGTGCTGTTTCTCGACGAGTCACCTGAATTTCGACGCCCCGTTCTCGACGGACTGAGGCAGCCGCTTGAGGAAGGCAGCGTGACACTCACGAGGGTTAGCGGTTCGTTGCGGTATCCGGCCTGTTTCATGTTGATCGCAGCAATGAACCCCTGTCCCTGTGGTTTTTACGGGGACCGGACGCGCGAATGTGTCTGTACACCTCAGCAGATTCGTCGATATCGTGCTAAATTGTCAGGCCCCTTGCAGGACCGCATCGATATCCACATCGAGGTTCCGCCCGTACCTGTGCGTGAACTTCACGGCCAAGGTGTTCTGCCGGAATCGTCCTCAGCCATTCGATCGAGGATCCAGGAAGCCAGGGACCGCCAGAACAGGCGATACCGCCATGATGGGATCCGTACGAATGCCCAGTTGAAGCCGCGGCTCATGAAGCGGTATTGTGGGCTCGACAAATCTGGTGAGAGGCTCCTGGAACAAGCAATGACCAAGTTGGGGTTTTCCGCAAGGGCGTATTCACGCATTGTGCGGGTGGCACGAACGATAGCTGATATGGCCGGTTCTGATAGGATCGATACGGTTCACGTCGCGGAGGCCATTCAGTATCGAAGTTTGGATCGACGCTTGGAAAGTTGAGGCCATTGTGGTTAAACCCATGAAAGTCTTTCTTTGGTGGTTTATCGTGGGAGCAACGATGGCGCTTGCAGTTATTATGCTTCAAGGAGGGATCCGTGAGGTTATGCAGGCGCAAGGATCGGTCTGGGAACTGAAACTGGTGGAACTCCTCACTACGATCATGGGTGGGGGACTACTCGGAGGCTGTATCGCCCTCATTCTCGACCGTATCAAAAAGTCCTAAGGTTAGAGCTTCGTGAGAATGTTCATTAACGACAAGGAGATACAATGAATCTGGAAGTCGGGTCGAATTTGTATCAGAACACTGATGGCACGATTGAATTCGAGGGCGTCCCGCAAATTCAAGTTTCACTGAAACCTTCGACGAACGCATTGATGGTGAACTTTGCACTGTTCGATGACAAAGGCGTCATGAAGGCGAAACTTGTGGACAGCACGTTGATGTTCAACGAACAGCGCGCCTACGAGGTGAGCAAATCTCCGTCCAAGGTCGTGCTCACACATGCACAATCGCAACAGATCATCTTACAGATGGAGTTGAAAAGCCCTGACGTCGTCGTCATGACGAAAGGTAACTTTTACACAGTCAAGGGACGCCTACTGGAAGTCTCACCGACGGAATGGAGAATTGACAAGAAGCAAACGAGTGGCATAACCCAAGACGCCAAAGGAGGCGCTGTCAAAATCGGCTAGAGTTCGCGGGCTACGAAGCTGTCACCGTCGGCACAATCACGAGATCCCCGTCCTTGATATCTACCACGGCCGTATCTCCGTCACGAAGTTCTCCCTTTACCAATTGGCGGGCAATCGGGGTTTCCAGCGTGTGCTGGATCAGCCGTTTTAGCGGTCTGGCGCCGTACACCGGATCATAGCCACGCTCTCCCAACTGACGAAGGGCAGCCGGTGAAACTGTCAGTTTGATGCGCCGTTCCGTCAAGCGTGTACGCAACCGGTCCAGTTGAATCTCAACAATCTTCGTCAACTGATCCGTCCCGAGCGGATGGAATACCACCGTTTCGTCCACTCGATTCAAGAACTCTGGCCTGAAATGCTGGCGTAGCTCTCCCATGACCAGCTTGCGAACGTCTTCGTAGGCCAGTCCTTTTTGCTGAGCTTCGAGAATATGCGGACTGCCGATGTTGGAAGTCATAATCAGCACGGTATTCTTGAAATCGACGGTCCGTCCCTGGGAATCCGTCAATCGGCCGTCGTCAAGAACCTGCAAAAGCACATTGAAAACATCGTGATGTGCTTTTTCAATTTCATCGAACAGGATGACCGAGAAGGGACGACGACGTACCGCCTCCGTAAGTTGACCGCCTTCCTCGTAGCCGACATAGCCGGGAGGGGCACCGATGAGGCGTGCAACAGTGTGTTTCTCCATATATTCAGACATGTCAATGCGGACCATGTTTCCTTCATCGTCGAAGAGGGTCGCGGCCAATGCCCTTGCCAACTCGGTTTTCCCTACGCCGGTCGGGCCGAGAAATAGAAATGACCCGATCGGTCTGTTCGGATCCTTAATGCCTGATCTGGCGCGTAACACTGCATCAGCTACTGCTTGGACTGCTTCTTCCTGTCCCACGACCCGCTGATGCAATAGCTCCTCGAGTTTGAGCAATTTTTCCGTTTCTCCTTCCACCAAGCGAGATACTGGGATACCGGTCCACCGGCTGACTATCTCAGCGATATCATCTTCATCGACTTCTTCTTTGAGCAGTCGGCTTTCGTCTTGTTTCTTGCCGAGCTGTTCTTGTTCAACCGAAAGCTCTCGCTCTAGGCGGGGCAGTTCGCCGTACCGCAGTTCAGCCACACGGTTGAGATCATACGCACGCTCCGCCTTTTCGATAGCTAGCTTCACCTCTTCAATCGCCTCGCGCGTTTTACGAAGACGTGATACGGATGCTTTTTCCGATTCCCATCTCGTTTTTAACGCGTTCAAGTCGCGCTGCTTTTCCTCTAATTCTTTCTCCAGTGTCGTGAGTCGTGCCTGACTGGCCTGGTCTTTTTCCTTGCGCAAGGCCTCACGCTCAATTTCCAGCTGCATCACCTTGCGAGAAACTTCGTCAAGTTCCGCAGGCAAACTGTCAATTTCCGTCCGGAGTCTGGCGGCTGCTTCATCGACGAGGTCGATGGCCTTGTCGGGGAGAAATCGATCGGCGATATAGCGATGGGACAACTTTGCCGCTGCAACTAATGCAGCATCCTTAATCCGTACACCGTGATGCACCTCGTATCGTTCTTTGAGTCCACGAAGAATTGAGATTGTATTGTCAACGCTCGGTTGATCGACCAGCACTGTTTGAAAGCGTCGTTCGAGCGCGGCGTCCTTCTCGATGTGCTTCCGATACTCATCGAGCGTGGTCGCTCCGATCATGTGAAGCTCCCCGCGGGCCAGCATGGGCTTCAGGAGGTTTGCAGCGTCCATCGCTCCCTCTGCGGCCCCGGCACCCACGACGGTATGCAATTCATCAATAAAAAGGAGGATCTGGCCTTGGGAAGCCTGAATTTCCTTGAGGACGGCTTTTAACCGCTCTTCAAATTCGCCACGAAACTTGGCGCCTGCGACGAGGGCTCCCATGTCAAGAACGACGACCCGTTTATGCTTGAGTCCTTCCGGCACATCTCCCTTCACAATACGAATAGCCAATCCTTCGACGATCGCCGTTTTACCCACCCCCGGCTCTCCGATCAAAACCGGGTTGTTCTTTGTGCGACGGGAAAGGATCTGTACGACGCGACGGATTTCGTCGTCTCTCCCGATAACCGGGTCCAGTTTTCCCTGGCTCGCGAACTTTGTAAGGTCGCGGCCATACTTTTCCAGCGATTGGTATGTTCCTTCGGGATCTTGACTACTCACTCGTTGATGGCCTCGCACTTGTTGTAGGGCACCAAGGAGTTTGTCTTTTGAAAGGCCGATCTTTTTGAAGACGCCGCCTTCTTGCACCATCGCGAGGAGCACGTGCTCGACGCTGAGGAAATCATCCTTTAACGATCGTTGTTCATCTTCGGCTTTGGTGAGGATTTGATTCAATCGAGATGTTATATGTATTTGTCCAGGCCCACCACTTGCGCCTTGAACTTGCGGAATTTTAGCCAATGCTTGGTCGACTGCCTGGCGAATGGATGACAATGCACATCCCGCCTGCTCGATGAGAGACGGGGCGATCCCACCCTCCTGATCGAGAAAGGCGAGCAAGAGATGTTCGGCGTCCATGCCTTGATGGTTACGCCTCATGGCATGGGAAGAGGCTGTTTGCAGAGCCTCCTGCAGTTTGATCGTCATTCGGTTTATGTCCATGTCACCTCTCCCATGCTCATTAAAATGATACTGTTTCAATCAGAATAATCACGGGGGCAGGAAAGTCAACCGTGATCCCGCGAAAGCCTTGACCCATCGTCGGGGTCCAGACTATTGTCATTCATGGGAACTCAACTAGCCGCGCTCATCGATCTTTATCGTGGTGTGTTGCAGAAGACGTGGCAATCGCTGCAGCGTGGCTGGATCACTATCCTTGCCGTTATCGGGTTTGCCTTCCTCCTGAACGTGGCCCATCAAATCGCCGCCCCGTTAGGCATAGTGGGAGGATTTATCCTTGGAGCCGTCAATGCGCTGCTTGTTGGAGCGACATTGAGCTTAATCGAACAGTCGATCATGTTTACACGAACCCTGAAACCCAGGGATATATTCGACAGTTTCGGGCACTACTTTTGGGACGTCATCGGGGTCGGATTTGTCTTGTGGATTCCGCTTATGGCATTGAGCATGGTGACACAAACGAATCCGAACGGTCTCTTTCTATCGTACGCGGTGATGCTATTGATATTTATTCTACTCAATCCAGCTCCAGAGGTGATCTATCAAGTGCGGCATGACTCGCCGCTCGATGTATTCAAGAGTGCCTATGAATTTGTCATTGAGAATTGGATTGAATGGTTCCTGCCGATTGCACTGTTACTGCTTCCATTGGTCGCTGCGCCCGATGGGATTGCTTCGTTTTTCCGGCTATCGAGACGAGCTGGGAGGGGTGCCGGGCTTGACTTTGCTCAGATTCTCACACTCCCGTTCACGATTATTGAAAGCTGGCTGAGTTACCTGGGCGTGGCCTCAAATGTCGGGGGACTCTTAGGTCTCCTGTTAACACCTGTGCTGGCCGTTTGCCTACTCCTCTTTCGGGGACATCTTTTTGCACGTTTATCCGGTTCATCGAGACGGCAACGACAGTTCGCCGCAAAACTTCGGGGGGATGAATAGAGCAGGTTTGTCTCGAAGCCCGCAAAGAACAAAACCAAAGTATTCGTTTTTAGTGTAATTTGGATATTTCATTACTCACCTGGGCAATGACAGATTTGACCGAAAATTTGAGAGACAAGTGAAAATAGTGTATGGATTTACCTACACAAGTATTTTCCTCGGGCCTGGAGCGTAGGGGGCCTCACTCGTGCGGCTGTCTATTTTTTGGCGGATTGTTCTCACGTCACTCCTTATCATTATCGTGATGGCAGGGGTCAACTTCTACGCTCTGTTTCAGCTTCGACAGTTATCTGCTCTCAGTACAACGCTGGCATCACAACACTATCCGGCAATCGAATTGGCAAAACGTGTTCTGGCCTTGGCTTATGGACAACTGAACAGCGAAAAGAAATATCTCGCCGTAGGCGACTATACCTTCTTGATCCATTTCGACGAAGAGACAGAAGAATTTCATAGAGGGCTGGAATCGCTGCTCCGACAAGAAACGTCGGTTGAAGCCAAGCAATTACTCGAACAGGCCAAACGATTGCAACAAGACCGGCTCGCACTGTTTCATGCCGAACTTGAACAGAATCCCACAATTCCCGGTACGCTGTCTCCCCTCTACGAGGGAAACCGAAATCGGATCACCGATCAGCTGACTGCCGCTCTTGACCAATATGTCGCGTTTCACGATGCGGCGATCAGTGTTGGCGTCAGCCGGTCTCGAGAAAGTGCAGCCCAAGCCGAAGCAGTAACCGAGCAATTGGTGTTACTGGCACTGTTCTCCGGGATCATTTTGGCCGCTATTGCAAGCTATACGATCTTGCGGCCCCTGCGTCAGCTACAGACCCATATCAGGCAAATCGGACAGGGGAATTTTCGTGGATCGCTGAATATTCAGGCTCCTAGCGAGCTCCGTGAACTGGTTGACACAGTCAATTGGATGGCGGGCAAGCTTCAAGAACTCGACGACATGAAAGGAGAATTCCTCGCGCACGTGTCGCATGAGCTACGAACGCCGATGGCGTCAATTCAAGAAGGTACTCATTTGTTGCTTGATGAAATTCCAGGTCCACTCCGCGAGGAACAGCGGACAACCCTACGAATCATGGCTGATAGCAGCCGGCGACTAATTACCTTGATTTCGACAATCCTGGATCTCTCAAAAATGGATGCAGGGATGATGGAGTACAGGATCATCCCGACTGACCTGAAACGCGTTGCTGACATCTCCATCAATAAAATTAGGCTATTGGCTGATGCGAAGCACGTCCAGTTGGTGGTAGAAGTTCCGGCTCAAAGGGTGTGGGTTAAAGCAGATGCCCTGCGGATCGAACAGGTCTTCGACAACCTCCTCTCAAATGCCTTGAAGTTCAGCCCAGAAGGCGGCATCGTAAAAGCTGTAATGAAGCCGGATCTCAAAGCCGGTGTTCTAGAGGTGTCTGTTTCCGATATGGGCCCAGGCATTCCTGCGGATGAGTTGCCCCATATCTTCGAACGGTTCTACCAAGGCAGTAACAAATCCAAATACTCGACCCCAGGGAGTGGATTGGGCCTGGCCCTCGCAAAGAAGGTTGTTGAGGCACACGGAGGCAGGATTTGGATAGAAAGCGAAGTAAGAAAGGGAACCACTGTACGGTTTATCCTACGGTTAACCAAGTCAGGAGCCTCGGTATGAGTTGGTTGACGGCCAGCTCCAGTGTTCGCGCCTTCGTCCTACTAGTCATGGGCGGTTGCAGCGGTTTGTCTCCTATGCCCCCGAAAAGCCAGCCGTATTTCATAGTTGACACAGGGGAAGCGAAGATTCTCCATAGCATGGCCAAAAAACAAGAGGTTCTTCTGGCAAAATGCGGAGAACGTAACACCTGCGATCATGCGTATTTTACCCGTGCTCTCATAGGGTTATACGAAAGTCGCGAGGTTGCCGCGAAGTACTTCGGGAAGGTGATAAACCTAGCACCAAGAGGGCAATTGGCAGCCCCTAGCAGAATTTGGCTACGGCTCCTCCAGGTTGAGCCAGCTCCAATGGATCGGTCCTGGTTTAACTCAGTCATAGAGGCCCCGGCAATCTCCGATGGCCAGGCTACACTCGGGAAGGCGGCAGATCTCCTGGTGCGAGATTTGCTTGAGAAAGAGATGGCCTTGCAGCAGCTTCGCGTCGGCAAGGACGCTGACACCAAATTGATCGAGGTGCTGCAGCGGGAATTGATCGAGCAAGAGCGGGAAGTCGAAAGCCTGCTCGGAAAGAAAGAGCAAATCAAGGCTTCCACGGATCCGGTTACCGTTCAATCGTTGCAGAAGCAGCTGACAGAGCGCGACAAGAAGATCGAGGAACTGACGAACCAACTAGAAGCACTGAAACGAATCGATCAAGAGATGCGAGAGAAGGTACGGCCCATTCGGCCGCCTTCCTCGGTGGTGACGCCTCCCATGCCTGAAATGACGAACCCATAGAGAAGGGAACCATGGAACAAGAACATATCCTCGTAATCGATGACGAAGAAGGGCTGCTGCAATTGGTTAAGATGCGTTTGAACGCAATGGGGTTTGCCGTCACTGCATGCACCTCTGGAAAAGAGGCTATCAGTGCCGCCAAGACAAACCGGTTCGATCTCGCGATCACCGATCTTCGGCTTCGAGGAGAAGATGGATTGGACCTCACCGAGGAACTGCTTCGAATACATCCGGGTTTGCCCGTAATCATCTTAACGGCTCATGGAAGTATTCCCAATGCCGTCGAAGCCGTCCAGCGCGGTGCCTTCGGCTATCTCACAAAGCCATTTGACGATAAAGAGCTTAAGGCAAAGATTGAAGAAGGACTTTCACCCCAGCGGATGAGCCGGGAAATCCAACGACTCAAGTCCCTCGTTAACGAGCTCTACGGGATGGAAAATATTGTGGCGAGGAGCCCGGCGATGCAGCGCCTTCTGCAACAGGTCCTTCAAGTCGCGGACTCAGATGCGACGATGCTCTTGTTTGGTGAGACGGGCACAGGCAAAGAAGTACTCGCCAGGGTTACCCATGCGAATAGCCGACGGAGCAAGGGGCCATTTGTCGCGCTGAATTGTGCCGCGATACCAGAAACACTCTTTGAATCGGAACTCTTCGGCCATGTCCGTGGTGCCTTTACAAGCGCGCATGGGCCGAAAAAAGGACTCTTCCAGAGCGCCCATGGCGGCACGCTCTTTCTTGATGAAATCGGAGAAATGCCGCTCTCGATGCAGGTAAAGCTGTTGCGTGCAGTACAAGAGAGAGAAGTTCGTG
>NZ_CDLUDY010000162.1:0-6486 GCF_975968855.1 Petrachloros mirabilis | reverse complement strand
TTTCCGAATGCGGCAATGCGGAATCCGGCTGTCATAAGTTCCTCTCGGATGATCTTGGCAAGCGCAATGGACCAAGGCGTATCGCTATGGAGACAGATACTGTCAGCTTGGATTGGCACAGTGACATCATCGATACTGTCGGCCGAACCGGCGATAAGCTGACGGAGTTGCCGAGACACCGCTTCTTGGCTAGTTAGAACCGCGCCCGGTTCTGAACGCGGTACCAAGCTCCCGTCAGCTCGGTACGCCCGGTCGGCAAAGGCTTCCTGGATGACCGTGAGACCTGCAGATCGAGCCGTATGGACGAGGACAGAACCAGCTAACGCGTAGAGCAACAGCTTCGAGTCACATTTCAGTACAGCCCGCACGATGGCCTGAGCAATGGAGTGCTCTTTTGCAGCTGTGTTGTACAGAGCGCCGTGTGGTTTGACGTGTGTTAGTGTAAGCCCGTCCTGCCTGATCATCTCCGCAAGGATACCGATCTGGTTCACTACCAACGATTCAATCTCTTCTGGAGCGAGCGAAAGCGGGATGCGCCCGAAATGTTCGCGGTCTGGAAAGCTCGGATGGGCACCAATTGCCACACCGTAATGCGCGGCGAGCCGTGCGGTACGTTGCATGAGGGCAGGTGATCCGGCGTGAGCGCCGCAGGCGATGTTGACTGACGTGATGAACGGCATAAGCTCGGCATCGAGAGCCAACCCCTCCGCGCTCTCGCGTTCGCCCATGTCACTGTTGAGATCAATGTGTTTCAGCATGGCCTGCAAGCAGGAGACGATCGAACGCTTGTGCGGTGATCGGCTCGAATTTGACCGTGTCGCCCGGGTTGAACAGAAACGGGACGCTATTGCCTGGTCGATATAGTTGGATCGGTGTACGACCAATGAGACGCCATCCGGCCGGTGTGGTGCTCGGGTAGATACCAGTCTGGTTGTCGGCAATCCCAACCGAGCCGGCCGGTACGGTGAGGCGTGGTGTGGCAAGACGGGGCATAGCGATTCGTTCGTGTACGATTCCCAAATATGGAAAGCCGGGGCTGAAACCTAACATATAGACTCGGTACTGAACCGAGCAGTGCAATCGAATAGTATCGGCTAATGACAGTTTGGCAAAATCCGCGACAGCTTCGAGATCTGGCCCCCATTCGCCTCCATAAAGAATTGGAATCTGATGAGTTCTTCCACCGACTGTGGCCTGTCGAATCATTTGTTTTGAGACCTTGCGCAATCTGTTGCTGAGAGTCGTGACGTGAAGAAGCAGTGGATCGATATGTATTGTTACCGATCGATAGGTAGGCACAACGTCGAGCACGCCATGCCAGTTTGCTCTGCGTACGACATCGGCGAAAGCGACGACCTGTTCATTCAAGCTTGGATCGATAACATTCCCAAATTCAGCCGTGATTGCGGTATCCCCAAGAAGTAGGAGCCGGAACACAGATTTGCGTTTTGAAAGCGAGTCAGGCATGTATCGGTTCTTGAATCGACTTCCGGTTGCGTCGCACCCTACCTCGTTTGGCCTGGCTCCTAAAGACTTCTGGTTCCAGAATCATTCGACAATCAGGGTTCCGGTCATATTCGCATGACCCTTTCGCCGGCAAATGTATAAGTAGGTGCCTGGTGGCGGTGCCACGACGAATTGAAGCGATTTTCCTGGCGATAATACAAAACCAGAAGACTTTGAATCCGCCGCCCGAATAGGTTTTGGGGCATAGAACAAGATCGGGCTGTCGAACTCGTGGACCTCACGACCTGAATTGTAAATCGTGAGTATGATCGGGGCTAAGGAATTCACCCGAATAATGTCGGGAGCAAAACGGAAATCCTCCGCTGCGATCGTGACAGTTTGACTATCTTCACAACCTGCCAAGACCACGGCAAGCAATAGATATGGCAACGTTCTAGCCGATTGCGGTTCACGAATAATTCGGAGCATTCCCCTTCTTCCATTTAATACTGCAGCCTATACTCGGGCGTTGCGTTCCTTCTATCTGCTTGCCGGTGAGGAGAGCCTCAATCGCTGCACGTAGATCACGGCCCGTTACAGGTTTATTGTTGCCGGGTCGGCTGTCGTCGAGTTGCCCTCTATAGGCCAAGCGGCGTTCTTTGTCGAACAGATAGAAGTCTGGTGTGCAGGCTGCCTTGTAGGCTTTCGCAACATCCTGGGTCTCATCGAAGCACAATGGAAACCGGAAATTCAACTGTTCGGCCATCTCTTTGAGACGATCCGGGGCATCGTCTGGATAAGTCAGAGGATCGTTGCTACTGATGGCGACGATTCCGATGTCTCGTTCCGCATAGTCGGCACCGAGTTTTGCAATCCCGTTCTGGATGTGTATGACATAAGGGCAGTGGCGGCAGATAAACATGATTAACAGCGCCGATTTACCGGCGAACGACTCGAGTGTGATGGTGCGTCCGCTCACGACATCTTTAAGTGAAAACGTCGGAGCTGGCGTTCCCAGCTGGAGCATTGTTGACTCCACAGCCATGATGCCTCCTTTTGTTTTACAGTTGGGCCGTTGTAAAAATGCCGGAGCGCGATGGCTGCGTCAAGGGGATGGCATATATATACGTCGACTGGATTCTGTGTACAATGCGGTACATTCATCATCGAGGTCCAACATGCAATATGTGCATCTCGGTCGTTCAGGCCTCCAAGTAAGTCGACTAGCTCTCGGGACGATGAATTTCGGGCCGGAGACAACCGAGCGCGAGAGTTTTTCAATGATGGATCGCGCCTTGGAGCTTGGGATTAACTTTTTCGATACCGCGAACGTTTACGGCTGGAAGAAAGGCGAGGGCTTGACGGAACAGATTGTCGGCCGTTGGCTTTCCCAAGGCGAGCGACGGCGGGAAAAAGTCGTATTGGCGACCAAAGTATTCGGCCGGATGGGCGATTGGCCAAACGAGTCGCGCCTATCTGCCCTCCACATTAAACGAGCCTGCGAGGAGAGTCTTCGCAGACTGAAGACCGATTACATCGATCTTTATCAAATGCACCACATAGACCGAGAAACCCCATGGGAAGAAATCTGGCAAGCGATGGAGCAATTGGTGCGGGAAGGAAAGGTGATCTATGTCGGCAGCAGTAATTTCGCTGGTTGGCATCTTGCGCAGGCCCAGGAGATTGCCCGTTGTCGAAATTTTTTGGGGCTTGTATCGGAGCAGAGCCTTTACAACTTAAATAATCGGACGGTCGAATTGGAAGTGATTCCCGCCTGTCAATCGTATGGAATTGGGTTGATTCCGTGGAGCCCGCTTGGACGTGGGTTGTTGGCTGGAGCTCCGGAGTCCGCCACTGTGGGACGGCGGACAGCGGAGGATGTAAAAACAGATATGCAAAAGTATCGGCCGCGCCTAGAGGCCTATGACGTGCTCTGTCGAGAACTCGGCGAACATCCAGCCAGCGTCGCATTAGCGTGGTTGCTCCACCAGCCATCAGTCAGCGCTCCTGTAATCGGCCCCCGCACGATGGAGCAGTTGAATGCTTCGGTTCGCTCGATGAGACTCGCGTTGAATCAAGAGACCTTGAAACGGCTGGATGAAATTTTTCCCGGTCCAGGAGGAACGTCTCCTGAAGCCTACGCGTGGTAGATACTTCAATTGGCGGGAAAGAATTCAAGGAGAAATGACATGAAAAATGTGGAAATGAAAGTTGAAGGAACGAAATTAACGATCACGGTCGATTTGGAGAAAGAATTCGGACCGTCAGCTTCGGGTAAAACGATCATTATCGCCTCGACGGAAGGAAACGTGACGATTCCCGATCGACAGGAAAAAGTCGGGCTCAACGTGTATCGCAAGAAATGAATCATCGCGTTCTGCTTGCATTTTTTTCGGCTGCTCTCGTGTATCACAGCGTCAATTCCGGTGATTGAAAATCAGGATGGAGAAACTCCGCTCTGGGATTGCAGTCAGGCAATATGATCCCTACAAAGGCTTATACCTGTGGATATTCCTCGATAATCGATTCATATTGACCAGTCGTTGGCGGCATTTTTATAAGCCTAATACCCTTCTCTCAGAAATGTGGAGGAATCGAATTGATAGTTGCACTGTCCCCTATTAGTTGTGGTAAAGAGGTTGCGCTCCCTATGCCTAATTAATAGGCAATCTGCTCAACTTATGCATGAATCACTACAGTGCTCAGAACCAGCCTGTGGTTGCGCACAGGGTTATCCACAGAAAATGGGGATGGCTAAAACAGGTTAGCCGATCAATAGAGCCACGCGCTATAGCAAGGAAGGTGAGGGCTCTGTAAAAACGTTTTGACATTCTGATTGGAATCTGTAAAATGGCACAAATTTTTACCGCTATACATATTCTTTCCTGTTTCATCCGTAATACATCCCGCGTATCAAGAGTTTTAGACGGTATCCACGCTTGGTAGGGAGGCAGCTGCTCAGCTGTGACCTGCATGTCTCGTGGGACAGTCGGGACACGACCACAATGTGTACTGGGGACCCCAGCCTGTCCCACATGCGAAGAAACGGGAATGGAGTCCAACGGAGGGTTTTTGACCTGTGCAACTTGCGGGTTGGCTATCACACAGCAGGCGCTGTTGCATGAAGTCCTCGAGCGATTACTTCCCAGCGAGGAATAGGCGTTGAAACCCGAACAAATCGGACTCTATACCGGTGTCACTGTGCTGTTAGTCGGGATTTTCCTGATTGATATCTGGCTTGCCTTAGGTTTTACCCCCTGGCTCCTGTACATCATTCCTCTGGGATTGACTTACTGGGCAGCCCATCTTTCTGCTCCGCTCGTCGTAACCGCCCTTTGCACGGCATTGATCTTCATCGGCTACGAACTCTCGCCTCCTCTAGTTCCGCACGATGTCGCCCTGGCAAATCGTTTTTTCGGTGCAGCAACGTTTTGGGTGCTGGGTATCTTGATTTCCGGATACAAATTACTGGGGGCGCGCCTTGCCAAGCTGAACGATGAATTACGGGGAGAATTGATGGAAAGAACCAAGGATCTGGGACGTGCTGTTCGAGTGCTCAGGGTGGTGTCGGAACAGGAGAGTACCCCCTCATACCAACGCTCAGGTGTTGAAACAGAATTTGCCCGCCAGGTGACAGACGTATTCGCCGCTGAGAGCCGCCGGCTTCAACAAAAGGTGCTTTATTTGGTCAAAGAGGAGCGCCCGGTCGCGCAAGGGGAAGTCGATCTTGAGGAATCACGGCGTGAACTCGAACAGTTGGGTAAACAATTAGAACAACTGCAGCGCGATCTTTTACATCCGTGAAAGTGCTCGATATTGCCTGGCTCCTGTTGAACTTCCCAGTGTGGTCAAGGGCTGAACTCCATAAAGTACTGCTTCGGCAGGAAGTCGTGATCCTTGACCATGCTATAGCCAGCTTCTGACATTTCACGCAATACTGTGTCTTGTGGTATGAGGTGTTGTTTTGAAAATCCAAGCTCACCAGACCGATCGTCGTGGTAAAAGTCAACGATGGCGATACGTCCTCCTGGCTTGAGTGCGGTCTGAAGTTTGCGAAAGTACATCGGTCGGTTTTGTATATGGTGGTAGGTGTTGCAGACGAACACTAGATCCACCGATTGGACTGGGAGTTTCGGATCGTCGGCCTCCGCCTGAACGAATTGAGCTCTATAGGGCTGCTGTAGACGGTCGAGCGATGCCTGAATGAATTCCAGCGCCCGCGGTTCCACATCGACAACGTAGACCATACCTGTTTTGGTCACGGCCTGAACAAACCGTCTGGTAAAGTATCCGGAGCCTGCCCCGAGATCGGCTATATGCATACCTGGCTTCAGAGCTAATGCGGCAATCACCTCAGCCGGTTTCTGATCGATGTCTCGTTCGGGGCGATCAAGCCGATCGAGATACTCCATCACGTTCGGCACGCGGTCTTCGTTGTGAGCATGCTGAGCCGAGGAGGGAAGTTCCGCGAGTAGTGTGCTCCCCACGGCCATCGCCAGTATGGTCATGGGCAGCGCAACGAATCGTTTAATTAGCAAGTCAGACCGCATTGTCGAGTCCCCCCCGTCATGCATGATTCAGTCCTCTTGGCAGTGAAACAGAGATGCAGAAGCAATATATTTTTTAGTCATCTTAGTTACGGCTGTTTTCGTATACAAGAGGCAAGTATTAAGTGTTGGCTAACTACATTAGATTGCTTGACTGACAGGAAGGGGGAGGCCTATCGTAGTTCTGTGGGAGGAGTTAACGCCCCGAGGGAATATGGTTCATCAGGAGGTCGAGTGCTGAGGATGGTGTGCAGGACCAGCTTGTACTGGGAAGCCTAAAGTCCTCCCGGGATCTCCGCCGTACCTAATCGTCCTCGGTTAGGTGCGTGCTCCTCCCACCCTAATTTAATTCCATAGCCTATCGGTCACTTTACCCACCTTGAGTCATTTCAATTCCTACTTGAGTGGCAAGAACATTGCCTGCCGCGCAAGATTTATGGTACCAAGACGGATCATGATTCATTTTGTTGAGAGGGTGAATGTCGAAGAAGAA
>NZ_CDLUDY010000161.1:0-5101 GCF_975968855.1 Petrachloros mirabilis | reverse complement strand
GTGCAATTTCCAGGGCTTGCAGGGAGGCGAACTGTGTGAGGTCGATCCGACGGTAGAACAGCCAGCGCTCGACTGCAATGGCGACAGACCAGACACTCAAGGCCAACAGCAGACCAATAACTCCGTAGTCGACTGCGTTCTTCAACGCGTCCATCAGCGACTCCTTCAACTCCTCAGGTAAGGGGCAGTGCCTGGCGGGGTCTAGCTATCTTTGCATGCTGCCAGAAGGTGAAAACCGCTGTCAACGGACAAAGGAATGAAACCCTGTCGGTTACGCCGGCTCTTTGAACAACACCGTATGGGAGGCGAGGACCCGCAATTCAACTGGTGTGCCTTCTTGGTACACGCTTGTCGAGCTCTGACTGCTATGGACAACTCGTCCCGACGGGAGGTTCACAGCGTACAGGTTCTCTGATCCCCTGAACTGGCGCGAGAGCACGTGCGCGGGAGCCCCCTTGGTCGGAACCAAATGGATATCGTCCGGGCGGATCATGACGACGAGGTTTGTGCCGTCTTCGCACTCCAGTGTGTTCGGGAATTCGCCGAGTTCAGTCTGTACTACGCCATGAGAAACAGTGCCGGGAATAAAATCCGCCTGGCCCACGAAGTCCGCTACGAAGGGCGTTGCCGGCATATGATAGATCGTCTCAGGGGTGGCGAACTGTTCCAGACGTCCCTGGTTCAGCACGGCTACCCGATCAGCCATGGCGAACGCTTCTTCATGATCATGCGTCACGAGAATAGTCGTGGTCTTGGTCCGGCGCAGGAGCGTGTGGAGTTCTTGGCGCATGCGGCTGGCCATGTCCGGATCGAGATTGCTGAAGGGTTCGTCGAGAAGCAGGACCACCGGGTTTTGTACAAGCGCTCTCGCGAGTGCCACGCGCTGTTGCTGGCCGCCAGAAAGCTCGTGGGGGTAGCGCCATTCGAATCCTTCCAGGCCCACCAATCGAAGCATGTCCTGTACGCGGGCTTTCCTTTCACCTCGTTTCAGGTCGCGGAGCCCGAACGCAATGTTTTCCTGGACACGTAGGTGGGGAAACAGGGCATACTCCTGAAACACCATCCCGACTCGCCGAAATTCCGTAGGTATGATCTGGCCGGGTGCCGAAACCAGTTCCCCGGATAGGAAGATCTGCCCGGAACGGACCGGTTCAAATCCTGCGATTGCCCGCAGTATCGTTGTCTTACCGCAGCCTGATGGACCGAGGAGGCAAATGATCTCGCCCTCATTGGCCATGAAGGAGATGTCACGCACGGCTGGCCTGCCGACGTCGTAGGCACAGGAAATCCCGCGCAATTCAAGGACTGATGAAGCGGGGCTGTAGAGATTGGCCTGCCAGGCCGATTCGCCGTGGTGCTGGTTGGCCGAGGATAAATCCGGTTTCATAAAATCATCATTACTCCATCAAGCGGCGCGCCAGTCTTTCGATACGAGGAGGGCCAGGGTCGGCAGGCTAAGCAGAACGATAAGCAGTGCCGACGGAGCCGCCAACTGAAAGTACTCTTCGCTTGCTTCCATCCAGACGCGAATGGCTAATGTATCGAATCCGACCGGTCGGAGCAGCAGCGTTGCCGGTAATTCCTTCATGGTCTGGAGAAACATGAGTACCCAGGCTACGATGAACCCGTTGCGGACGAGCGGCAGTGTCACGTGCTGCCACGTTCGGCGGACGCTGAGACCCAGCGTGCGTGCGACTTCTTCGAGATTAGGCGTAATTTGCTGGAGCGCCGGTTCCAGCGACTGCAATCCGGCTGGTAAAAAATGAATTACATAGGCAACAATCAGAACAACTACCGATCCATACAGAAAAGGTGTGATGTTGAGACATAGGACAAGTACAGCCAGGGCTGCCACCGGACCTGGCAGGACGTACCCCGCATAGGCGGCTTGCAGACAGCCGAGGTTTAGCCAGGTGGGCTGGCGATTCGCCAAATAGGCCAGGGGCAAGCCGATCAGGACACCACCTGTGGCGGCGCAAGCGGCTAAGAATCCGCTGTTCCATAAAAATCCATAAAAGCGGCTATCGATGGTCGCCATCGCTTCAGGTGACAGACTCCATGTCACCAGCAGGTAGGCCGGTATGCCAAAGGAGGCTGCAACAATGAATCCCAGGTAGCTGATGACAAGCGTTGTTCCTAGGCGTCCGTAGCGCTGCCGTTGGGGAACTCGATATCGGCCTGTCGTTTGATAGAACCGGCTGCGGTGGCGAAACCATCGCTCAGTGACTAGGAAAATCAAAGCCAGAATCACGAGGAGAAGGCTCAGGATACTGGCTGCGGAGTTGTCCGATCGCCCTGTCATTTGCTGAAAGACCGCGTAGGTCAACGTTTGATATCGCAAGAGAGAGACAGCACCGAAGTCTGAGACGACGTAGAGGATAACCAGGGCCAAACCGGCGGTGATCGACGGGCGCATCAGTGGGAGCGTGACCAGCCACATCGTTTTCAGGCGGGTGACCCCGCTGGTACGCGCCACTTCCTCGAAAGAGACGTTCATGCTGAGTAATGCGCTTCGGCTCAACAGATAGACGAAAGGAAACGTGTCGAGGGTCATAACTAAGGTGGCGCCCAGATAACTATGGGGAGAAAATATCCGTGCTTGTGATCCTGCAACAAGCTGCCAGACCTGTTCAACCGGTCCCCCGAATCCGAGCAAGTACGAATAGACGTATGCCAACACATAAGTCGGCATGGCCAGAGGAAGCACCAGTGCTCCCTCCCAGATTCGGCGACCGGGAAATTCTACGCGCGCAATGAGCCAGGCAGTGGTTACGCCGAGGATCAAGGTCAGGCAGGCAACGGAGGCCGCCAACCAAATAGTATTCGACAGCAGTTCGGGAACCCGGGTTGTCCAGAGGCGGCTCCATATGGCCTGGTCTGCCTGGAGAGCCTGCGAGGTGACGTAGCCTAAAGGAAGGAGAATGAGTCCGGCGCTCGCCAGTGCAATGAGTTGAAGCGGCGACGTCAGGTGGTGGCGAATCGTGGTCACGCTGGACTCCTTGCGATTACCGGAGTCCTACTTCTTCGATAAGGGTCAGTGTCGGTTCTCTCAGTTCCGCCAATTTAGTCAGCGGGACCTGGGCTACACGAAAACTCTTACGATCAACGAGGGCCGGATCGGCTTTCACATCCGGATGCAGCGGATACTCTTTGTCGAGGTCGGCAAAGAGTTTTTGCCCCGCTTGCGCCACAAGAAACTCCACGAGCAGTTTCGCGTTCTCGAGATGTTTGGTCGATTTCGTGATCCCGATTCCCGCGACGTTCATGATCGCTCCCATCCCGCCTTCCTGCTGATCCGGCATGAACACGGCGATCGGGGCGGAGGGACTCTTTGCCAGATGACGGTTCACGTAATAATGGTTGACGATGCCAAGTGCCACTTGGCCTTTAGCGACGGCGTCAACTATTTGAGAACTCTTCTGGTACACCTGGACGCCTGCGTTCTCCTTCAGCCCTTGCAGGAACTCTTTTGTCTTCGCATCCCCGTGCGAGGCGCGAATGACCGAGACACCGGCCTGCAAGTATTCGCTGCCGGAGTTCGGAATCGCAATCTTGTCTTTCCATACCGGGTCGCCCAGATCGAGCAGCGACTTGAGCGAGTCAGGTTTCACGAGGGTCTTGTTGTAGACGATGATCCAAAACCGTCCTGAAAGGCCGATCCAGGCATTGTCCGGTGCGCGAAACTGGGAGGGGATTGCCCGTTCGATTTCTCGCATGTTCAGCGGTCGCAACAGGCCGTTTGCCCTGGCTAATTCGAGGCTTCCGGCATCGTTCGTGATGAATGCGTCCGCCACCGTGCGGTCTCCCTCCGTTTTCAGCCTATTGAGCAGTTCTGTTGTGCCGGAAGAGAGGAGGTCCACTTGAATGCCGGTTTTCGCTGTAAAATCGTCGAGCACAGGCTTAATCAAACGTTCCGATCGGCCTGAATAGATCGTAATTCTGTCAGCCGCTAGAATTGTGGCCGTCTGCACAAGCTGCAAAGCCAACAAGATTCCAAAGCAGGGGAGCAAAAACCGACTGAATCGCGAAGTGAGACCAATCGATGTCGAAAAGAATGGCATGGCGCAGGCGCTCCTAATTGAAATTGATAAGCCCTCTCAAAATATTAGCAAATGAATTGGTGCTCCGTCAATGACGGCAGCGTGAGCAGAGACCGTAGAGTTCGAGGCGGTGAGTCTGGATCGTAAAGCCGTTTCGGGTGGCGACTTCTTCTTGCAGTTTCTCGATCTCGCAATTTTCAAACTCCACGATCTTCCCGCAACCGGTGCAGATGAGGTGATCGTGGTGTCCTTTGTGCGACACGTTATCGTATTGAGTTTGTGAGCCGAAGTGGCGTGCTTGGGCGATACCGGCGTCACAAAAGAGATTGAGCGTACGGTAGATCGTCGCCAATCCAAGATGCGGATCCGTCTTGGCCAGCTGGTGATACATCGCTTCAGCTGTAATGTGTTCCTGACGAAGGAAAGCGTTGAGGATGAGTTCTCTTTGACGAGTGAATTTGAGCTGGTGCTTCGCCAGGTGCTCTTTGAGCACTTCCATCTCTTTTGCGTGCTTGCCGGAAGCCATCGTACGAAACACCCTCCGAACGGGAGGCATTAAAGACGAAACGGGAGGAGGGGTCAAGAGGGATCGATTGACGGACTTTCTCCCGGGTGTCTATAGTGCTGCCTATCAACGGCTCGAGAAAAAGTTTCTCTCATGCGCAAACCTGCACAGATTACCGTCGATCGGGCCTTGCTGCTGTACGTTCTGCACCTGGCTGAGCCGCACGGCCTGCTCAGTGACGTCAAGTTGCAACAACTCTGTTTCCTCTCTGAACTGCAGATGTTTGGAAAAGGATTCAAGGGGTTTCACCTCGAGTTCTTTCGATTTGCCTATGGGGCGTTCAGCAAAGATCTCGATAACGATCTGACCTCGCTTCGGCGGAAAGAACGGGTGGAAAACTTTACCCTCTCCGATCAAGCCATCGAGGAAGTGCTCCCGTTGATTGAGCAGGGAGTGGCGGGTGTCGAAACCAATGAAAAGGTAATGGAGATTCTCAAAGCAATCATCGCTACCTATGGGCCGCATGACAGCGGGGTGATTACCAATTCGGTAGAAG
>NZ_CDLUDY010000160.1:0-5051 GCF_975968855.1 Petrachloros mirabilis | reverse complement strand
CCGGAGCCAATCAAACCATGAAGGCGGGATCCAAAGTCAAATTGAACGGCCTGAAGAGCAGAGACCCCGAAGGGGAGGCGCTCTTCTATACATGGAGTCAAATCCGGGGCAGTAAGATTTCATTGCTTGGCGTCAACAATTCTGAAGCTTCGTTCCTGGCCCCGCGGGTCTCGACGCCGAAATTATTTCGTTTCAAGTTGAGGGTGACGGATAAAAAAGGGGCGGATAGTTTGCCGGCGTTTGTGGATGTGACGGTTGAACCGTAGCGAGATGGGGTGGCTGGGATGCATCCGATCCTAAGATGTTTCGGGTCCTTCCGTCGATCAATCGCTCGTCCTCGCACCCCGCCCCTGTTCTTATTAGCTGAATAGAGAATCACGCTTAGCACCTGAATTCACCAACCTCACGCTTTACTTAAGCGCACCGGGCCGTAGGTTTGGCGGGCGCGCTGGAGTTCTTTGATGTGTTTGCGGAGGGCGGGGGCGAACGAGGAGGCCATGACGGCGTTCCGATGTCGGGCGATGCGTTGCTCGGCTTTCGAGATCTCTTCTTCGAGCTGCCGGACCAACCGCGCGCCGGAGCCGGTGATCCATTTGAGGTGCCGGCCGGCATATTCAAGATCCTGAATCGAGTAACGGACTGACTCAATTTCTTCAAGACAACGAAAGCGTGCGCGCATAAGGTCGCGCTGCGTCAGCCCGGATTCCTTCCACTGTTTGATCCCTTTCTGCGTTTCGGCCCAGGATGAAAGTCGTTCAAACAGCAATGCCCCCATCGTGAATGTAAAGGCCGCGTGCAAAATGCCGCGAATCGGTCGCAGGCTCCGCCGCCAGGGAGAGTAGAAGATCTGTTGATTACGGTCGCCGTGATACATGACGTGTTTCCGCAGCAAGAGATTGAGATGATGGTGGCTGTTTTCGTGAATCAGATCATCGATGAGATCGAGATTGTCACGGTCGAAACAGTTGATGAAGGAGAGTCCTGGCCTATGACGATAGCTAAAACTCACGACCCCTTTTGCTCTCAGGGGAATGATCCGTGATGTGAGCAGCTCTAAGATGGCATGGCCTTCCGGCCACGCCTGCCCGATTACTTCCCATGCTCGTGTAATACGCCCAATCTGTTTCTGGTCGGTCGCGATGACTTTCTTCGGCTGCCGATCTTTTCCGTATTGCAACGTCGGGCCGATGGTCAAATATCCACTGGGTGTGCTGGCTGCTTCGACTGCCGCCTGCCTTGGCCAATACCAATCCACACTGTTGTTCATGAGTGAGAAGATGGGGATTCGTTGACCTGCCTTGAGCACGATCTCTCGCTTCCTGACTTCGAAATACACCGGCTGGCCGTACCGGCCTATCGATTTGGCAACCGATCGAGGAACTACGACTTCCTCTCCCGCCATTCCGATCGAGAGAGCGAAAGACTGTTCGGCGCGTTCGAAATTTTGAGCCAGGCTTCCTGAGACTTCCCATGCGCGAATTCCACGCCGTCCTATCCATAACATGGGCAGACGCGGGTCAAAGAACAGCGATTCCTGGATAATGTCCCGCGCGAGCTTCCTGCAAAGCCACTGCAATCTCGTTATGAGCCCTCCCACTTGCGGTCGCCCCCTCGGAAACAAATCGTCGAGGTAGCTGTTCTCAAAGAGTTTCTCTTCGCATTCGGCAAAGAGTTGTGCTGCGAAAGTCTCCTGATCTTTCTCCTGCTTCAATTGTTGAAGTACATCAAGGAAATAGACCAGATCGTTGATAGCCTCGATCCATCCCACGACTTTCCAATTCGAATAGTGTTCCGGCTTGAACGACTGTGCGAGATATCGGAAATAACTGACAGGGAGGTCCGTGGCGCTGGCGAGATCGGCATATTGGTCATCGATGTCCCGGCACAGATCCGAGAGCAACGTTCGCATGGACTGACGAAACTCGGACTGTAATCGTATGAGAGCCGGAAAATCGAACAGAGTCATGCGACACTCCTACAGGAGAAGAGCCATGACTCTATCGAAGAGTTGATAGTGCTGCAAGAACCGGCGTGTCAGGAGTTCCTGGGCGGGAAATACCCAATACTGTCGAGTCCGAGATCTCTCACGTGATTCATTAAATGACGGTCGAGCGCCGCCTGCATGGAATGCTCGAGCGGAGGCTTAGACCCGGGTATCACGGTAAAGGGAAGTTCATCCTTCCATAAGAGATGTCCATCCCGATCGACGAGGTAGAGATAAAGCCGACATAACTCTTTATTGTTCCATCCCCAATCACTGGGATGTCGCTCGGCATCGGCAACCCGACCGAACAACACCGCATCGACGATGAGTTCCCGGGAAAGGGATCTTGCAGTTTCAGCCCGCTTCGTATCATCGTCGGACAGCCCGGGCGCCGCCTGATGGGCTGGCGAGGATAATTCAACCCGTAGCGCCGTCTGCCGTTGGAGAATAGTTGAAAGCCGCGAGGCCATTTCATCGTCCCCTTCGACCGGTGCAACAGCAACGCTCGTCAGAGAAGAGCCTCCTAAAATTTCTGATGGTCTTTCAGTAGACACCCACGATTGTTCGAACGGCCGAAATGTGTCTTCGGTATTTCTCACTGAATCGACGCTTACCGCAGCTAGCCACGCTCCGGCAAGACAACCCTGCAGCATAAGGCTCCCAACCGCCAGCAGGCAAAGCGCGGCAGTTCTCCCAGCTCCAAGCGCTTTCTGGTTCGAAATGTACGGTTGGCAAATCATGATTGGCTCCATGTGAACCCCGCTGCTGCTTCTCAGCGCAATAACAATGCCTTGCTCATACCATCCCATAGCCCTTCTAACCTGTCGAGATTATAGTGGTTTGCGCGCAGGCATCGGACGAGGTACTCAATGATCCCCCTGCAAAGCGTGGGAATACGACACTGCCCCGTACAAGAGAGAACAGCATCTGTCAGGTTTCAGCGCCGCGTATCGTATGTTGGAAAATCATGCCGACGCTTTAGATGAGCCAACAAGGGCCACTGGCGGCACAGGCTTCAAGAGATGCAATGCCCCAGCCTCCTGAATCATACGGTTGCGAAGAATCAATGGATCCACGACGTTGCCGCAGGCCACGCAACGCCATGCTTTCATCCACATGGGATGATAGCTTTCTCTCATATCAATCAAGTCATCGGCGACCATGAGTCCATCACACTTAGCACAACGCATGGGATCCTCCTCTCCCGAAGTGAGTGGCCCAGTGCATATCCGCGAATAAGCGAAATCTTAGGAGACTTGTGTCACCTCTCCTCCAAGCAAGCCGAACAAGCAAGCCGAATGCCAGGAATACCTAAACAGGCTTGCGGGTTTTATTGCTGAATCGTAGAGTACGAGCAGGACTGAACCTGCGTATGTGAAGGAAAATTGTGACCGGTTTGGCCCCATTGGTCAGAATTGACGAGTCAGGTAGGTGCAAGGACAGGCAATCCTAACTGTTCCTTGCCGAATCATTGAAGGGTTTAGCCATCACATGGCGATCGGTGCGCGCATGTCTCTGACGGCAAATGAAATACACAACGTGCTGGAAGAGATACGGCCGGCGATTCAGGGTGGCTGGCTTCAAAAAATCCACCAACCATCAGATCGCTCGATTGTCCTCGAAGTTCGTGCTCCTGGCAGGACTCACCGACTCCTCATTTCATGCGACCCTAATATCTGCCGACTTCATCTGCTGTTCCATCCCTCAACAAACCCTGAGAGCCCCCCTCCCTTCTGCCAATTCCTTCGTGGCCATCTCCAAGGGGCACGGATAGATGGGATCGAACAAATTCCTGATGACAGAATTGTGACCCTACGCCTCACTACCAAAGAGGGCCCTCGGGAACTCGTGTGCGGATTGACAGGGAAAACAGCGAACCTGCTGGTTCTGGACGAAAACCACAGGATTATGCGGGACCTCAACCGGCAGCAAGGGAACACGGGACGACTCTACCAAGCGCCACCTCAACAGAAGCCCGGCACCACACGACCGGCGAGCCGGCGATTCTCATCATCGCCGGAGTCAGAAGGCTATTCTTTATCAGCCGCAATTGAGGACTATTTCCGTGAGAAGGAAATCACCAGGGCCCGGAATGATGCCATCGACGAGCGGCGCCGGGTGCTGGGGAAAACCATCAAGAGAGAAGAGCGGCGAATTGCAGCCTGGAAGAACGACTTGGCAAAAACCAAGAAGTACCGAGACTACGTCCGTTACGGAGAGCTGATCAAAACGAATTTGCACTCCGTCAAGAAAGGCATGGACCACATTACAGTGATCGATTACTTCGACGAATCTATGCCGGAAGTTACTGTCCCGATCGACCCTACAAGATCACCCCGTAGCAATATGGACGACTATTTCAAGAAACACCGGAAATACTTGGCTGCCGACCGGGAGTTGAAACCTCGGATTGCCCAGGCGGAGCAGACTCTTGCCAGACTCAGGCACGAACTCGCGGAAATCGAAGAAGGAACCTGGTTGCAACCGCCTTCCCTGCGCACAGTTCTGCAAGCTAAAGCGGCAACCGCTTCACCTCCGCGCAAGATTCCTCATCATGACCGCCGAGGCCCGTTCCGGAGATTTATTTCGACAGACGGGCTTCCCATCTTTGTCGGACGCAATGCGAAAGAAAATGACGAGTTGACGTTCGGCATCGCAAAAAGTGACGACCTTTGGCTCCATGCGAGGGGTACACCGGGATCGCACGTGGTCATACGCCTCGAAAAGGGCATGGATCCACCGCCTGAGACATTGCAGGACGCCGCAACTCTCGCGTTGCTCTATAGTGATCTTAAGAAAAGCGGGAAAGGGGAAGTCATCTATACAAAACGTAAGTGGGTAAAGAAAGCAAAGGGCCAAGCGACCGGCGCCGTTTTCGTCACGCAAGAAAAATCCCTATACATCAATCTCGATCGACAACGCCTGGAAGCGCTGAAGATGCGAAGTAATAGAGAACAACCCGCGTAACCTACCTGATTGTTTGAACTTCAATAATCCTTTTTCCTAGGGAGATTCGGCAGTCTGAGTTATCCTGACATACAGGATTCAACGCTAGCGGAGGACGATT
>NZ_CDLUDY010000159.1:0-5155 GCF_975968855.1 Petrachloros mirabilis | reverse complement strand
CTTATGCCGAACTCCTCATCGAATTTTCCTCGCTCCGGCATATCGACCACGCCTGTTTGAATCTGCTCGAAACTTGGCAACGCCAGCACGAAGCTCAATTATGGAAAAGTCATCGTGGATTGGCATAAACTCCGTGGGGTGTCCTATCAAACCAGGCAATCGCTTCGACAGGCTACTTGGTGGCAGAAGTTGTTGGAATAATAGATGAGACCAAAAACATGAAGCGGTGGATTCGTACTGCGCTCACAATCTGCGTACTCTCCGTTTCCGCATGCAACGGGGACCAGGCAACGGAGATGCTCGAAACTGCCGAATTTGAAGAACGCCAGCACAACGAGGCCCATGCCAAGCAGCTCTATGAAGACATCCTTCGTCTCTACCCTTCCAGCAAGGAAGCCGAGACGGCCAGAGCGCGACTCTCCCGACTCAACCAGCAACCATGACCGTTCCGCACTGACGAGTCAGATCGAAGATTCTCGGCTTTACCGCTCATGATTTTTTGGGCGGCCAGGGTAAAAAGGCGTTTGTTCCCCGCTGGTACTCCCGATAGTCTTCTCCCCGGCTTCTGATCGCCTGTTCTTCCGCCAGAGGAATTCCCGTCACCTTGAGAAGCGCCCAGCCCATCGCAACAGGGCCGATCCACGTGAGGGGCCAGCCCGGTACCCCGATCGCGATGACGACGAAGGCGCACCAATGGAGCCATTCGAAAAAATAATTCGGATGCCGTGAGTAGTACCAGAGGCCTTGCTGGCAGACACGATCGAGATTCCACGGTTTGGACCGAAATCTGGCGAGTTGCCAGTCTGCGACCGCTTCACCGGCTACCGCCGCGATCCACAACAGAAATCCCGCGAGCTCCCACAGTCCGAACGGCGGTTGCGGATTCTGGATGATCACCATGAACGGCAACGATAACGCCGCCACAGCCAACGCCTGGAGATGAAAATACCCGAACATCTTGATCCCTTCCCACTTACCCCACTGCCTGCGAACCCGCTGATATCGTGCATCTTCCTTCTTTCCGATCACCCGGTTCAGGAGAAGGTACAACCCCAAGCGGCCCGCATAAATACAGACCATGAAAGAGACGAATAATTTTCGCTCTGTCTCGCCCTGAGCATGGGAGGCATACCAGAGCACCGCCGTGATCAAACCGGCGCAAAAGCCGACGTCGGCGATGGCAGCATTGCGTACGATCAGTTGGAGAGCCCACAACCCAGCCATGACCACTGACATGACAAGGTAGGTAAGGACAATAAATGAAAGAGGATCCGATCCCGTCACAGTATCCTTCTCCACCGAACTCTCAATTTGTCAGCCTGCCCGTTCGCGAACTCTCTCACCGGCCTTCCTCCGGATAGTCCCACAGGTCGGCTCCCCGGCTCCGGCGATGGAGAAGCCACTCCCGAAATCCCGGAATCGGAAACGACAAGAGACGTTGGATCTTGTCGCATCGAAGAGAAAGATCCGCTGGGCGCGGGGCGCCACGATGGTTCTGCGCAGAAGCCACGACGAACCTCCCTTCAAATTCTGGATACCAGGGCAGGAGTGCCTGGCCGATGTCCCAACGGGATAACCGTTCCCTGCCACCAAGATGGTAGAGACCGGGCGTGTTCCGCTCGAGCAGTTCCCAGACAGCGCGAGCGATGACGCCAGCAGGGAGAGGACAACGCAATTCGTCTATATAGAGGGTGACGGGCTGGCCGGTCTTGACGGCTCTACACATATCCTCGACAAAACTTCGATCGCTGTTGTTCGATGTCCCGGCCGTCAAGACGATCCGAACGACCGTATGCCCAGGATTCTGCAACACTGCCTGCTCTGCTTCGAGCTTGGTCCTGCCGTAGACATTAATCGGGTTGGCCCGATCCGATTCGACGTACCAACTGCCCCTTCCGTCGAAGACCTCGCCGCTGGACAGGAAGATGAAGGGAATGTACCGGGAGAGCTCTGCCAACTGTGCTGTGGCATCGACGTTCACACATCGCGCCAGTTCCGGATTTAATTCGCACTCTTTGGTCCGGCTGAGAGCTGCGCAATGGATGACGGCGTCAGCTCGTCTGGACCTCCAATAGCGCTCGACTTTCGATCCATCGGTCAGGTTGAGCTCAGCCCTGGTAAGTCCATGAACGTCCCATTTCGGGGCCCATCGCGGGGCGGACCTAACAAGGTATTGTCCGATCAAACCTGCTGCACCTGTGACAAGAACCACCGGCTTCATTTCACCCACGGAATCCTTTGGCCATCTGCGTTCGGAACGCCTGATGATATAATCCCGGCATGAAGCAGGGATTGGGTTGGCTTTGTCTTCTGGTCCTCGTCTCCTTGATCACACCGGCATGGCCACAAGGGCTTCCGCCTGCGGATCTCCCTCCTGAATTCGCTGGACCTATCCGGGACATGCAATTCCCCACACCGACCAGGATCGAAGCATTCGTGTTGGTCTTGGACACATACGATCCCGCCGTATGGGTCGAGTTGGGGAAGGTCTTCACAGATGGTTCGTGGAAAGCGGTTCCCGAAGGCAGGCAATTCATCCTGTACCCTCGCGACGAGGAAATGATGGCTCTCTTCAAGTCACTGGTGAAAGGTTCCGAGCTACGCGTTATCGTTCAAAGGGATAATGACGGAAAAGTCAGAGTCCTGTCGCTTGACGATCTGTGAGGCCGGTGGCATTCCGGAGATGAATCTCAGCAAACGCCGGCCTGTGGACTCACCTTCAGTTCCGCGTCAGCTTCCGGTAACGGATCCGGTGCGGCTGGTCCGCTTCTTTCCCCAGACGTTTTTTGCGGTCCGCCTCGTAATCGCTGTAGTTGCCCTCGAACCAGACGACTTTGCTGTCACCCTCGAAAGCCAGGATGTGGGTCGCGATGCGGTCGAGGAACCACCGGTCGTGGCTGCTGATCACCGCACAGCCTGCGAAACTCTCGAGCCCTTCCTCCAGCGCGCGCAAGGTATTCACATCCAGATCGTTCGTCGGCTCGTCGAGAATGATGAGGTTGGCGCCCTCCTTCAGCATGCGGGCCAGATGCACGCGATTCCGTTCTCCCCCTGAGAGGTCCTTCACGTTCTTTTGCTGATCGGTCCCGGCAAAGTTGAATCGGGCGCAGTACCCACGGGCATTCACCTCGGCCTTCCCGAGTTTGATCGTGTCGTGACCTTCTGAGATCACATCGTAGACGGACTTGGTCGGATCGAGGCTTCGATCCTGATCGACATAGCCGAGCTTGACGGTCTCGCCGATTTTGATTGTGCCCGAATCCGGTTTTTCCTTCCCGATGATCATCTTGAACATCGTCGTCTTGCCGGCTCCGTTCGGTCCGATGACGCCGACGATCCCACCCTTCGGCAGGCTGAAGTTCACGTTCTCATACAGAACCTTGTCGCCGAACGCCTTGCTGATCCCCTTGGCTTCCACGACCACATCGCCCAATCGTGGTCCCGGGGGAATATAGATTTCGAGGTCCTCCGCCACCTGCTCCTGCTTCTGGTTGACCAATTCCTCGTATCGATTCAACCGCGCTTTCCCCTTCGACTGGCGGGCCTTCGGCGACATACGGATCCATTCCAACTCGTGCTCGAGAGTTTTACGACGTTTGGTCTCAGCCTTCTCTTCCTTTTCGAGCCGGTCCTTCTTCTGCTCCAGCCAGGACGTATAGTTACCTTGAAAAGGAATGCCGTGGCCGCGATCGAGTTCGAGGATCCATCCCGCAACGTTGTCGAGGAAGTACCGGTCGTGAGTCACGGCAATGACGGTGCCCTTGTATTGCTGGAGATGTTGCTCGAGCCACTGCACCGACTCGGCATCAAGGTGATTGGTCGGCTCGTCAAGCAGCAGAATATCCGGCTCTTGAATCATCAAACGGCACAGGGCTACACGGCGTTTTTCTCCGCCGGACAGAGTCTCGACCTTTTGATCCGCTGGAGGACATCGCAAGGCATCCATCGCGATGTCCAGTTCATTTTCCAACTCCCAGCCATTGGCAGCCTCGATCTTCTCTTGCAACTGCGCCTGTCTGTCGATGAGTTTTTCCAGTTCCTCCGGAGACGCCTCCCCCATCTTGTTGCTGACATCTTCATATTCCTTGAGCAGCCCGACGAGTTCTTTCTTGCCTTCCTCCACGACTTCCTTGACCGTCTTGTTCGGATCGAGTTGAGGCTCCTGTTCTAACAGCCCGATGCTGTAGCCTTTCGAGCGGGTGATCTCCCCCGTGTAGTTCTGGTCCACGCCCGCGATGATCCTGAGGAGGGAGCTTTTGCCCGATCCGTTCAACCCGAGCACGCCGATCTTGGCACCGTAGTAGAAACCCAGATAGATCTCGCGCAGCACCTGCCGTTTGGGCGGATAGACTTTTCCGACATTGACGAGGGAGAAAATGACTTGCTTGTCGTTCGTGGCCATAAACCCTGCGAGCCTCCAAATGAAACGGATTCACAATTGCCGAGGAAGGCAACATACCAGACAAGCCTTTTCGACCACAACCGAGACCCGTGGAAGTTCCGCCATAGAATTGGAATCAGTTGTCACTGACTGGCCTTCTGAGGGTTGTATAAGACATTCCGGTGGTGCACACTGACTTTCATTCCACCATAACCGTGTTGAGGCCCTATCATGATGCAGATGACGCGATGCAGAAAACTCCGGACTCTTACACTGGCGCTGGTCATGGCTTCCCTGCTGGCACCCTGCATGGTTTCCGCAGCCGATGATGCCGAACAGAAGGATATCGTCGACAAATCCCGCATGACGCTCAACAGTTTCCTGGCCGACTCAAACATGGAATGGTTGCGTGACCATATCAAGGATGCAAAGGGCATCTTCATCGTGCCGCAACTGCTCAAGGCCGCCTTTTTCTTCGGCGGGGAAGGGGGAAGCGGAGTATTCCTTGTGAAAGACGACAAGAGCGGCGAATGGAGCCAGCCCGCTTTCTATACGATGGGGGCCGGGAGCTTCGGTTTTCAATTCGGCGCACAGGCATCGGAAGTGGTGCTGCTCGTCATGTCGCAACGGGGGGTCGAATCGCTCCTCACAAGCACGTTTAAGCTCGGCGGTGATATTTCTGTCGCCGTCGGTCCCGTCGGAGCCGGAGTCGAGGGTTCGACAGCGATGAATCTCAGCGCGGATATGCTTTCGTTCGCCAGGGCAAAAGGACTG
>NZ_CDLUDY010000158.1:0-10945 GCF_975968855.1 Petrachloros mirabilis | reverse complement strand
TACAGGAGTGAGCGTCGCGGGAATCAAATCTTTTGCATTGATCTTGACCAGCGCGAGATCGAGCAAGAAATCCCGTGCGACCACGCGACCAGGAGTCAGTCGGCCCGTTGCCAGTCCGACCACGATGCTTTTCGTGCCGGTGACCAGATGGTTATTTGTGAGGATGTAGCCGCTTTCGTCGATAATAACTCCGGATCCCGAGCCCGACTGTGCCTGGGAAGGGCTTGCCGGCACGCCGCGTGTTAGAATGGTTACCACAGAGGGGCGCACCTTCTTGACGACGTCCGGAACCGTGAGAGATTTATCTTGTTCGGCTGCTGTCGCGCACGAGATCCAGTGGGTGGCAAAGGAGGAGAAGAGGAAGAAGACCGAGAGAAGAAAGATGGGTCGAGCTATCCGCTGAGCGTTCATGAGCCTCATTTGATCAGTCGTACCCATTCTCGCATAACTTACTTGTGCAGGAAAAGCGTTCGACAAACACAAAGGGGGCGAGGATCGCTCCCCGCCCCCTTTAATGTGATCGCGTCTCTTCTTACCGAAGAGCGTTACTGAATCGCGGCAAACATTTCCTTGATGGCCGGAGTTTTCAGTTTCTTCAGCGCCTTTGCCTCGATTTGCCTGATTCGCTCCCTGGTAACGGACAGGCTTTGGCCAACCTGTTCGAGCGTTGAAGGCTGGTCATATCCGATTCCGAATCGCAGGCGGATCACCGTTTGTTCCCGCGGCGTCAGGGTCTCGAGAATTCGGTCGAGTTGATTCGTCATTTCTGTCCGATGCACATGGGCATCCGGTGGCACGGCCTGCGAATCTGGAAGAAGCTCCCCGAATTCCGTTCCGCCGTCTCCGACCGGATGTTCCAACGCCACCGGCTCTTGAAAGGCTTGGACCGTCTCATGCAACCGCTCAGGCCTCATCCGGAGCACACTGGCGATCTCTTCAAGCTTGGCAGGCCGGCCGAGCTGTTGTCCCAATCGCCTCGTTACTCGCTGGATCCGGTGAGATGCTTCCGTCTGGTGTACCGGAATGCGAATAGTTCGAGACTGGTCGGCAAGAGCTCGCGTAATCCCCTGTCTGATCCACCACGTGGCGTAGGTGCTGAACTTGAACCCCTTACGATATTGATATCGCTCTGCCGCCTTCATGAGGCCGATGTTGCCTTCTTGGACCAGATCCAAAAGGGTCAAACCTCGGTGGGTGTAGTGTTTTGCGACGTCAACGACGAGGCGGAGATTGCAGCGGACCAACTCATCCTTCGCCTCCTCGAGGCTGGCTCGTGCCTGTCGTACAGTTGCGAGCGACGACTTCAGCTGCTTAATGACCGAGGCCGGTAACTTTCGTGGACCGCTGGCCATCTTGATAAGGCTGCGCAAGCTTTCCTCGACCTTATCCAGCGCGGTGGCAGACAACCCGCTCAGGCGCCGTACCATCTGGATGGTCTGTTGCGCTTCTTGAACACCATCAGAGCGCCGTGCACGCGACAATTGTCTCGACACATTGAGCAGGGTCTTTTTGATCACGGTCGATCCCTGATCGATGCGCTTGGCCAGCGCAGTCTCTTCCTCTCGGGTCAAAAGAGCTCGTTCGCCGAAGGACTGAAAATACAGCGACTCGAGCAGGAAGGGGCTGTTCCCTAAGGCCTGACGCTTAGCTGCCTTGCCTGTGTCTTTTCTTGTTTCGCCTTCCGTCGAGTCCCGGCCGATCATATCCAGGAGGTCGCTGTCTTCCGAATGATCGGTATCGGTGTCTTTCAGCGGCGGCGACTTCTTGGGCGTATTTTCGGAAGTGAACAAGTCGTTTTTCATGAGATCATTCCTCCTCTGACACAACCGTCACACGGTCCTACAGGCTACCGCACACAGATAGACCTACTTTCATGAGAGGCAATAGCTCGCCGAAAAGATTCATCCACAATAAATAAATCTGCGCGCGCAGTCTGTACTGGTATATACGGAGCAAGTCCCATGCTGGATGGATCATGAGAGGGAAGGTGAGCGGATCGCACTGAAAATGCGCGACTATTAAAATTCATTAATGAGAAAGGAGGCATGAAGTTTGAGGCAATCGTGCTGCGGCTGTGTAGGTTCTGAAAGAGGATTGGCGCTGATTTGCCACACTGAGACGATGTCGAGTGTGTGACAACAGCTGACGAGTCACAATCGTCGCGAAATCGCGTGCCTCGCAATGAAGAACTCGCCGCGCGGTTGAAAACCCTATCAGGCGCTTCTAGAATGGGCGTCCCATGTCGCAACTTCAGAACGGTGAGCGGATACATTTGGTAGATCAGAAAGGGCGTCACTACGCGCTCACGCTCAAAGCAGGCGATCGGTATCAACTGAGCGGCCACAAGATTGACCATGATGAATTAATAGGCAAGCCGGATGGTTCGATCGTGGTTTTGTCGGGCGGCAAATCGATGATCGCGCTACGTCCCACTTTCGGAGAATACGTCCTCAAAATGCCGCGCGGCGCACAGGTGCTTTATCCAAAGGATCTTGCGCTGATTCCGATGTGGGCCGATGTCTATCCTGGGGCACGGGTCTTCGAAGCGGGAACCGGATCCGGGGCACTGACCATGGCACTGTTACGGGCTGTCGGCCCACGTGGTCTTGTCGTGACCTATGAAGCCCGTGAGGATTTTGCGCGAACAGCCATGACAAATATCGAACGGTATATGGGTAGTGTCCCGAATCTTCATCCCTTCAGAAAGAATGTCTACGAAGGAATCGATCTGCTCGACGACGGGATACCGTATGACCGACTGGTACTGGACCTTCCGGAGCCATGGCGGGTCGTGTCCCACGCGGTGCATGTCTTACGGTCCGGGGGAATTTATCTGAGCTTTGTGCCGACCGTGCCGCAAGTCCAACAAACAGTGGAGGCCCTTGAACGGACGACACAGTTCGGGATGATAGAAACGTTCGAAACCCTGTTACGAACCTGGTCGATTCAGGGTCGCAGTGTTCGACCGGATCACCGCATGGTTGCTCACTCCGGTTTTTTGACTGTTGCGAGAAAAGTCGAGGCGGGATTCTTCCCGTCAGGCCGCGCGACCAAACCGGAGCCTGACGATGCGGACACCGTTGAGACAGGAAGGGATGACACGCGATGAATCGATTGGAAGGAAAAGTCGCCGTCGTCACCGGAGGTAATGCAGGAATCGGTGAGGCCGTGGCAAAACGATTTGCCGAGGAGGGAGCGGCGGTTGTGCTGACAGGCCGTCGGCAACAAGAACTCGATCGAGTCGTAAGTGTTATTCGGCATGACAAGGGCAAAGCGCTGGGCGTGACCGGATCCGTAACGGACGAGGCGCATGTCCAAGATGTCGCGAGGAAGGCGCTCGACAGTTTCGGACGAATTGACATCCTGGTCAACAATGCCGGGATCGGGGATTTTGGCAAACGCCTTCACGAAACGGACGACGCCACGTGGGACAATGTGTTGGACGTCAATTTGAGCGGCGTGTTTCGCATGACGAGGGCCATCGTCCCGCAGATGATGAAACAAGGATGTGGTGCGATCATCAATGTGTCGTCCGTGGCGAGTCTGGTCGGTATCCCTGGTCTTCCGGCGTACACGGCGTCCAAGGGCGCTCTTGATGCGCTGACACGCGCCGTAGCGGTGGACTACGCACAGGATGGAATCCGTTGCAATGTGGTGAATCCCGGTTTGGTCGATACGCCGATGGCAGCTCCGTTGATGGCAGATCAGGACCGGCTCCAACCCATCCTTACGCAATATGCGATCAGACGGCCCGGTTCGGCCGATGAGATCGCCAACTTGATTCTGTACTTGGCTTCCGATGAGGCAACTTGGGTCACGGGTGCAACATTTCGTATCGACGGAGGGATGACCGTCTATAAAGGATAGGGTAATCGGCTATCCATAAATAGGTAGACGTCTGGAAGAACACAGATGGATATCAACGCGCGCACACAATTCTGCGGGGTCATCGGCAACCCGGTAGAGCACTCTCTCTCCCCCGCTATTCACAATGCCGCATTTCAGAAGTTGGGTCTCAACTTCGTCTATCTGGCCTGGCAAGTGGAAATGATCGGTGACGCGATCAAGGGGCTCCGAGCCTTGGGGAATTTCCGCGGTGCCAGCGTGACCATCCCTCACAAAGTGACGGCTGTCCCGTTTCTCGATGAGGTCGAATCCACGGCTCGTCACATTGGAGCGATTAATACGATCGTCTCCAATAAGGGCAACTTGACCGGATACAACACCGATGCAACGGGTGCATTGCGCGCTCTCCGTGATGGTGGCGCAGCGGTAAAGGGGCAGCGGGTCGTCATGCTTGGATCGGGTGGAGCGGCACGAGCCATCGCGTTTGCATTGGCAGCGGAGGGAGCCATCGAGCGATTGGATCTTCTCGGGATTGATGAGCAGGAGCGAAAGACCTTGGCCGACGATCTGCGTTCAAGAACTGCGCTGTCGGTTCATGATGCACAGCTCAATGAAGATAGCTTGAAGCAGGTGCTGGGGAATTCTCAGGTGCTGATCCACTGTACTCCCATTGGGATGTCACCCAAGGTAGGAAACAGTTGTGTGCCTCCGCGGCTCCTGCATCGGGGACTCACCGTAATGGACATCGTCTACAATCCACGCGAAACCCAATTGCTCAAAGATGCCAAGGCGGGAGGTTGCACAGTCATTCCCGGCTTGGAAATGTTCCTCCATCAAGCTGCTGCGCAATTCGAGTTGTGGACGAACCGGCAGGCCCCCACCGATGTCATGCGGACCGTCCTGGAAGCCCGTTTTTCATGAACCTCGTGCTCATCGGATATCGCGGAACAGGGAAAAGCACGGTTGGGAAAGTGCTGGCGAAACGCCTTGGCCGGGAACTCGTCTCGACTGATAAGGAGATCGTCAAACGCGCGGGGCGATCGATTCCAGAAATTGTGCAAGAGAAAGGATGGGAGTATTTTCGCGACCTGGAGTCCGATGTCTGTCGGGAATTGGCAGGACGAGATAATCTGGTGATCGACACGGGTGGAGGGGCAATTCTAAGGCAAGGCAACGTTGAGGTTCTCAAACGGAACGGGACGCTGTTCTGGCTGACCGCATCAGTTGACACGATTGCTAGCCGCATTGGCGGCGATACCCAGCGCCCCTCACTGACAGGTGAAAAATCTTTCATCGAGGAGATCGAAGACGTGCTCCGTGAGCGAACTCCAAAATACCAGGCCGCCGCCGATCACGTACTGTCTACTGATGGACGATCTATTCAACAACTTGCGAGCACCCTCCTCGAGTTGTTCCATCCCACCGGCGCGCGTTGAATCGGCTCGCCATCGTTTTTCTTGACAATCTCTCACTGTAAGTGTTTGAAATAGCGTCGTGCGCTCGTAGCTCAGTTGGATAGAGCGTCGGCCTTCGAAGCCGCAGGTCGCAGGTTCGATTCCTGCCGAGCGCACCATATTCTAACCGCTGCCCTGTCCCTGCCAAAATATCCAATACCTTACCATTGGAACGAGTAGCGATGGACCACCGCTCTTGCCCGCTTCTGTAAGAAGTCCTTCAGCTCCACGACCAAGGATCAAAGCCAAACAAGTGCGCCAGGCTGAGAAATTCCAGCCAGAAGCTCACTCTAATACACATTCACTAAGGAGGAAGTTATGCGATCGAAGTCATGGTTCAAGACGGGCCTGCTGTCCATGGTTGGAGCCATAGGGTTGTTCGCGGCGTCAAGCGGATTTGCCGCTGACCTGCACACCACAAGCAAGTTTGAAGGCGTGAAGGCCAACAGCGGCACCGCCAGTCATGCGCGGTCCGGGGCCAATGACACGCTGACATGGTCGGAGGATTTTAAGATCCCGGACACTCCCGCGCCTCATTGGCAGGTTGTCGACACGAAAGGGAACGTCTATCTCTTGAATCGCCTCGCCATCAAAGGCGACAAGCAGAACCGGACGATCGCGCTACCGGCCTACGTTCATGACGTGGCCAAGGTGCAGATCTGGTGCGCATTCGCTGAAGTGTTGTTGGGCGAAGCGTCATTCCCGAAGCCCATCATGACAGCATCCGGCGAACGGATGCGCAACGAGATGAGAGCCGACAGTGGCATGAAGCACGACAGCATGGCGATGAGTCACTGACGTCTGTCCATCAGCAGTCGGCCTTCAACTTCTCCAAGAGTTTGGAGGCTGACAGCTGAATGGCAGGGAGGGGAATTACGATGTGGAAAATGCTCGCCGTTACCATCGTGCTTTTGGTTGCGGCAACCGCAAAAGGCCAGCTTCTAGAAAAGAAAGCTCTGACGCTCGAGGCTGCCAAGAAGATTGCGGCGGCGGCCGAACGAAAGGCGCAAGAGGAAGGTGCTCGGGTTGTCATTGCCATCGTCGACGAGAGCGGGTCACTTTTGCTTTTGGAACGACTGGACGACACACAACTTGCAAGCGTGAATGTCGGCATCGACAAGGCTCGTACGGCTGCGATTTATCGACGCCCGAGCAAGGTATTCGAAGATCAGGTGAAAAACGGACGCGTGTCGACACTGGCTCTCCACGGTGCAGTGGCACTGCAAGGCGGCGTGCCGCTCATCGTCGAGGGGAAAGTCATCGGCGGGATCGGTGTGAGCGGAGAGACACCGCAACAGGACGAGAGCATTGCTTTTGCCGGCGCTGCCGTCGCGACTTCGCTCAACAAATAGGAGCCTCGGAGGCGCCATTCTCCAGACACCCGCATTTTAGGAGATCCTGAATGCAAACCATTGAAGCCGCCGCACACTGAGAACAAGGAGAAGGCTCATGCGATACCTCACACCTACAATCTCAGGCCTGGTGATGGTCTTACTGGCTTCTGTCACATATGCCGAATCGGTCTCCGACAAGCAAGGCCTCACACTCGACGGAGCGAAGAAGGTCATTGCAGCAACTGTGGCAGAAGCCAAACGCGTCAGCGCACCGGGTGGCTCAATTGCCGTCGTCGATGAAGGCGGAAATCTACTAGCGCTCGAACGATTGGATCAAACTTTTGCCGCGAGTGCCAACATCGCCATCGGCAAGGCTCGCACCGCGGCCCTTTTCCAGAAGCCGACCAAAGTATTCGAAGATGTCATCAAGGGAGGCCGTACCTCGATGGTGACGCTCGGTGGCGATCTCCAGAACTTCACCCCGCTGCAAGGCGGCGTTCCCCTGGAATGGGAAGGCAAAGTTGTCGGCGCGATCGGCGTCAGCGGAGCGGCGAGCGCACAGCAGGACGAGGAATTAGCCATCGTTGGCGCGAAGGCCCTCGGCTCAATGGATATGGCCCACATGAGAAACGGCCGCAGCCCCTTCCCCGTCACCTACATTGAAAGCCAAACAGTCGCGGCTTCCTTTACAAAGGGCGCGGTCCTGGTCGGCGAAGATGAGAACATGATGCATGCGTCACGGAACTATATGGTGCACGCGAGCCATCGGGACAAGCCCGGTGTCGTGGAAATCCACGAGTTCGACACGGACATTGTTTACGTCTTGAAGGGATCGGCCAAGCTTATTACCGGTGGCACACCGGTCGGAACGAAGACAATCGCGCCCCACGAATTCCGTGCGCCCACCGTCGAAGGCGGCGAAGCCCGGACGCTTGTCCCCGGTGATGTTGTGATTATTCCCAACGGCGTGCCGCATTGGTTCAAAGAAGTGGAAGCGCCGTTCGATTATTACGTCGTCAAGGTGCGGTAGCGGTCGTTGAGTTGGGCTCTGAGCTTGTACTACGTAAGATCTCGAAACATCCTCGTTGGATGCACGTAGTTGAGGACGCTCCGAGCAGCCCGAAGAAGAATGTGATTCTGTCCGAAGGGCATAAAGAAGGGAAGAAGATGAAGACATCGGTGTTGTTGGCAAGCATCCTATCACTGTTTTGCGTGTCATGGTCGCACGGACAGGTGACCACTGATGCGCCGGGCGGGAAGCCGGATGCGATCGTGGATCTGATGACTGATGAAGGCATAGCTGTGGTCAAGGGACAATGGCGATCCCATACCGCAAAGGTCGTTGACGTCGATCATCACAGTCCTGGAACAGACCTTGGGCCATCCGGTCCGCCGAACCGTACGCAGGACATCGATGTGCATGCCGGCTCCGCAGACTTCGATGATTCGAAGTGGGAGCAGATCACACCAGCCCAGCTCGAAGAGCGGCGCTCCAGCGGGCGCCTTTGCTTCAACTGGTATCGGACAAGCATAACGATTCCCGACAAGATCGGCTCATTCGATGCAACCGGCTCGACTGTCGTCTTCGAGATTTCCATCGACGACTATGCGGAAGTCTGGGTGGACGGCAAACTGCCGCTCGTCTTGGGCCAGCCAGGCGGCCAGCTCATCAAAGGGTTCAATGCGCCGAATCGCGTAGTCATCACCCGCAGCGCCAAACCCGGCCAGAAGATTCAACTCGCCGTCTTCGGCATCAACGGGCCGCTGTCTAATCCGCCTGGAAATTTCATTTGGGTCCGGTCCGCTACGCTCGATTTTTACAAGAGCAGCCAGATTGGGCCAACTCAATTTGTGAAGACCGAGATTGTGAAAACCGATCCAGTACTCGACCGTATCGTGACGCCAGGAACCCGTCTAGAAAAACTCGCTGGTGGCTTTCTCTTCACCGAGGGGCCCGTCTGGGTCCCGTCCACCGCCAACACACCGGGATATCTCCTCTTCAGCGACCCCAACGCCAATACGATCTACCGTTGGTCACCTGAAGGGCAGGTATCCGTCTTTCGAACCAAGAGCGGCTATAGCGGATTCAACGTTGGTGAATATCATCAACCAGGCTCCAATGGATTGACGTTGGACAAGAGGGGCCGCCTCACAATCAATCAACATGGCAACCGCCGCGTGATTCGCGTCGAACCCCGCGGCAATGTCACGGTGCTGGCTGACCGTTATGAGGGAAGACATCTGAACAGTCCAAACGATCTCGTCTATCGCTCCGACGGATCGCTCTTCTTTACCGATCCTCCATTCGGGTTGCCGAAGGTCTTCGACGATTCTCGCAAGGAACTACCCTACAGCGGCGTCTATTGTGTGAAAGAAGGTGATGTGAAGTTGGTCAGCACCGATCTCGATGCGCCGAATGGCATCGCCCTCTCGCCGGACGAGAGGACCCTCTACGTGAACAATTGGAATGACAAACGTAAAGTGATCTTGCGTTACGACGTGAATCAAGATTGCACGCTCTCGAACGGCCGGCTGTTTTTCGATATGACGAATGCGCCAGGCGACGATGCACTCGATGGATTGAAGGTCGATCAGGAAGGCAACGTCTATTCGACTGGACCCGGTGGCCTCTGGATCATTTCACCTGAAGGCAAACAGCTGGGTCTTATCAAGGGTCCGGAAGATCCCCACAACATGGCTTGGGGCGATGATGACAGCAAAACGCTCTACGTTACCGCGCTTACCGGAATCTATCGCCTTAGAATGAATATCGCCGGAGTGCGTCCATGATTTCCGCCTGTGTACGACTCGCCACGGTAGTTATACTGTTGGCTCTGCTCCATGTTTCTGCCGTGTGGGCCGAGATGGTCTCCGCCACCATCATCAGCCTTGATTCTCGATTTGATCGGCTCGTGCCGAAGGATGCCAAGCTCGAGAGAATCGCCGATGGATTCACTTGGGTTGAGGGACCCGTATGGCACAAACAAGACGGGTATCTGCTTTTTTCCGACATTACGGCGAACGCTGTCTATCAGTGGAGACCCGGCAAGGGAGTGATCCCCTTTCTCGAGAACAGCGGCTATAGCGGATCGGTGCCTTTCCCCGGGAAAGAGCCCGGCTCCAACGGATTGACGTTTGATGCAGAGGGGAGGCTTGTCTTGTGCCGCCACGGCGACCGCCAGATCGGGAGATTGGAGCCGGATCGCCGGGTCACGCCCCTGGCGACTCATGTTGACGGATATCGGATCAACAGCCCGAATGATCTGGTCTTCAAATCCAATGGAGACTTATATTTCACCGATCCTCCATTCGGACTGCCCGGCGTCTTTGATGACCCGCAAAAGGCCCCTGTACAAGGTGTCTACAGGGTGGGAAGAGACGGAACCGTCACTCGTCTTATCTCAGACATCAAAGCACCGAACGGGATCGCCTTTTCACCGGATGAAAAAACGTTATATGTCTCCGACGTCGATCCAAAACGAGCGGGCTGGTTGGCCTATGAAGTGAAGCCCGACGGGACCCTGACGAACGGGCGCGTCTTCTTCGATGCTACCCCCTGGCGAAAAGATCCGTTCTTCGGGCCGGACGGATTCAAAATCGATCAGCATGGCAACATCTTCGGCGCCCGGCCGGGAGGACTTAGTGTCATTGCCCAGGACGGTACATTGCTCGGGACGATTGAAACCGGTCAACCGACTTCGAACGTAGCTTGGGGTGAGGATGGCCGGACGCTATTTATTACCGGCGGATCCTCCGTCTATCGCCTCCGCTTGACGACGGCAGGAGCTCGGTACTAGCCTGATGTAAGTTCTACTGCCTCCCAACGACTCAAATCCTGTAAGACACTTTCAGAAGGAGTCGTATGGCTACCGAAGATCCATCTGCTGTCCCATCCCTTCACTCACTTCTGGCTGAGCAGCAACGGCTTGAAGCAGACGCAGCGCGAAAGGAACATTGGAAACGTTGGGGCCCCTATTTAAGTGAACGGGCATGGGGCACAGTGCGCGAGGATTACAGTCCTTACGGCAATGCCTGGGAATCATTTCCGCACGACCACGCCCGTTCCCGCGCCTATCGTTGGAACGAAGATGGCCTCGCCGGAATGTGCGACCGTCACCAATACATCTGTTTTGCCATCGCTCTTTGGAACGGCCGGGACCCTATCCTCAAGGAGCGGGTTTTCGGGCTAACCGGCAACGAGGGTAATCACGGCGAAGACGTGAAGGATTATTACTTTTACCTCGATTCCACTCCGACACATTCCTACATGAAGTTTCTCTACAAGTACCCCCAGGCAGAGTTCCCCTATGC
>NZ_CDLUDY010000157.1:0-2656 GCF_975968855.1 Petrachloros mirabilis | reverse complement strand
TGAAACCGTTTTTCCGTCCTCGCACCGTGGCCGTCATCGGAGCCTCACGCGAACGGACCGGCGTCGGGCACAGGCTGCTTGAATCGCTCTTGGAAAGCCGCTTCTCCGGAATGATCTTCCCGGTCAACCCGCGCGCAACAGAGATCGCGGGGCTACCGGCATATTCCAGGCTGACCGCCGTTCCTGACCCGATCGATCTCGCCATTGTCGCCGTGCCGCCCGATCTCGTTCTGTCGGTTATCGGCGAGTGTGCGGCTAAGAACGTCCCGGCCGTCGTCCTGATTACAGCCGGTTTTTCTGAAACGGGGGAATCCGGAATATCCCTCGAACAGCAGCTCCAAGCCAAAATCCGGGAGCATCGCATGAGACTTCTCGGACCTAATTGCTTCGGGCTGATGAATCTCGATCCCGCTGTGCGCCTTAACGCTACCTATACACCCATTTCCCCCCCCACCGGTCGAGTTGCCATCGCGTCAGAAAGCGGTGGTCTTGGACTTGCCGTGGCGACGGCGGCGCAACGAATAAATCTCGGCCTCTCCGGTTTTGTCAGTCTCGGCAATCATGCGGACGTCACAGTGAACGATCTTCTCGAATATTGGGAACAGGACCCGGCAACGGATGTCATCCTGCTCTACCTCGAAACGATCGTCGATCCTCCGCGGTTTAGACAGCTTGTCGAGCGAGTGGGAAAACAAAAGGCGATCGTCGTCTTGAAAGCAGGCAGGACCTCGCCTGGTCAATCGGCAGCGGGATCACACACAGCGGCGCTGGCGACGAATGAGACAGCCGTTGAGGCCCTCTTCGCTCAATGCGGCGTGATCAGGGCAACCAACTTGGAAGAATTTTTAGCCCTTGCCACAGGCTTGTCGAACCAGCAGCTGCCGACCGGCCAGCGGATCGGCATACTGACGAATTCCGGAGGCCCCGGGGTGCTTTGCGCCGACAGTTGTGCTTCGGAGGGACTCAATGTTCCGGAGTTATCCGCGCACACCAGATCGTCGCTTGCCTCTTTTCTTCCTCCGACTGCCGCTTTGGGAAACCCTGTTGACGTTATCGGCTTTGCTACAGAAGAGCAGCATGCGCGGGCCGTTGAAACTATGCTGAGAGCCGATGAGATTGACGCGCTCATCATTGTTCATGTCTCGGTGAGACCTGAAGACAACCCTCCGGTCGCAGCCGGGATCATCAAAGGAATTCAAGCGGCACGACAGGTCCACGGGATCAACAAGCCTGTCTATATCTGCTGGATGGCAGAGGGAGACCTGGACAGAACATTCACCGTCGACGGAGAAGCCATTCCCGCCTACAGACACCCTGAGATTCCGGCCCGGGTTATCTGCCATGCCGTTCGATATGCGGCGTGGCGGCAAGCACCAATCTGGCACAGGCCGAGCTTTGAGAACATCGACCTACCAAAGGCTAAACTGATTTGCACCAAGGCCTTGTCAGAGCGCGGACCTGGTTGGCTCAATACGGAGGAAACTTACGCACTGCTCAACGCGGTGCAACTGCCGCTTCACGAAGGGACCGTCGCCAGCACGGAGGATGAAGCTGCGCAGGCGGCCAGCAAGCTCGGCTATCCTGTCGCGGTAAAACTCTCGTCACACCGCATCATGCACAAGACGGAAATCGGGGCCGTGCGTCTCAATCTCAAGAATGAGCAGGAGGTGCGAGACGCTTATCAGGCTATCCGATCCCGGCTCCTTCGGAACCGCGAACTGGATGCGATGGAAGGAGTACTCGTCCAACCGATGTTATCCGACGGCATCGAAGTGATGGTCGGAATGACCCGCGATCCGCTCTTCGGGCCTTTGATCGCCTTCGGCCTGGGCGGAATACATGTTGAACTGATCAAGGATCTGCAATTTCGTGTGGCCCCGCTGACCGATCACGACGCAGTCACTATGGTCCGCGGGATCACAGGTTATCCGTTGCTCACCGGCTACCGAGGGCAACCGGCCGTCGATATCAAATCAATCCAGGATATTCTGCTACGCATTTCCAGGCTCTGCGAAGAGATTCCCGAAATCAGCGAAATCGATCTCAATCCGGTCTTCGCTTTCCCCGCTGCATCCGGCTGTAAGGTCGCAGACGCAAGAATTCATGTCCAACCTTGCGCACTTCGAGCCATAACCTAGTGCTGTATCAGACCATAGGCCGACTCTATCTCGGTCCGCATGACTTCTTGCGTGGTTTGTCGAAGAGGGCTCGTAGCTCATCTTTCGCTGCTTCGAGCCGGGCTCGTTGCTTGGAAGGAAGCTGCCTGCCAGCCCTATTGATGTAGAAGTTGAGCATCGACATCGCCGATCTGAATGGTGATGACTTGCGACGGTCGCTACGCTCAGCAGACCGCTTCAGGGAGCGTGCAATCTTCCCGGGGTCTTCCCAGGTGAAGACCCCGGGATCCAAATCGAGGGCGTTGCTTTCCTCAGTGACGCGTTGGGACCACTTCTTATTTTTCGTTGTTGTCACCGTCGTCTCTCCGACTCAATCCGCGCACCACCTATTCTAATCGGTGATTTATGCTTCATCGGCAAGAAGGACTGTTATTTCCCCCCCCCCAGCCATACAACGTTATCGACGGCCCTGATGCTCCGTATGGCATGCGAGGCATGAACGCTGCTGCTGAATAGCCGTGACATGACGTTGGCCAATC
>NZ_CDLUDY010000156.1:0-4601 GCF_975968855.1 Petrachloros mirabilis | reverse complement strand
GTCAGAATTTCCAACTACCGGAGGACGGGAGGAATTCATGAAGGCGAGAAAATGGATGATGCAATATGGGGTGGCGATAGCGTTGGCGGTTACCTTTGCTGCAGCTTTGGGACATTTGCCTCTCTTCCGTGAGGCAACGGTTGGAAAACTCCATGCGTCAGATCTGGTGCAGTTCTTTGGTTATAGCGGGGCACTGACCATTGCTTGGCTCGGGGCTCGCCAATTGGCGCTTGAACCACCGGACAATTGGAAATGGCTCGCCCCCTACCGTGCTCTGATTCTGCCCGGGGCAACACTCATAACGGTCACTCTTGCTTATGGTGTGTTGTTGTATGTGTGTCAGCCGTTCCTGGGAAAATTTGGTAAGAGTATCTACAATTGGTTTTTCATCGGTGGCATTGTCGGTGCGAGTGCCTGGTTTATTTTTACCTGGGTTCAGAAGTGCGTGCCTGAGGTAGTGGCCACAGAACCAAGGCGAACCAAGAAGTTGGCGGCTTAAACTCTTATTCAGTCGGCGGCCCCGATCTAACGAGGCCGCCGAACCTCTCCTTATCTCATCACGATCTCGACGATTCTATTTTCTGCCCAATATCGATCCTCGCCAGCTTGCTGTCGTTGAAAGAATCCGCAATGGCCTCCGGCAGTTGGCGCAATCAATCTGATGCGGGAATTCTCTTTGATGGCCCGATGGGAAAACATCGAATAGGGAATGAACGGATCGTCTTGAGCCGTAATAATGGTCGAACGAACTTCAATGTTGTGGAGAACATGACAGGCACCGGCACGGTCGTAGTAATCCGCGGCGCTGAGATAGCCACCGTCGGGGGCCGTATAACGATCATCGAATACGCTGATTTGCGAGATACGGTCAAGACCGGAAAGATCCCACTTTCCAGGAAAGAGAGCTGCCTTCCGCCGGAGTCGTGCCTTCAGCTTTGCAAGAAAGTGTTGATGATAGATCCAATTATGGGGATGCTCCAACGCTACAACGCACTGCGTCGGATCGATGTTCGGACAGACGGCAATGACTCCGGCCAGCGCGGGCTCCGTCCGACCTAACTCTCCAGCCGCTTTTAGCACAAGATTACCGCCCATCGAATAGCCGACGAGCCAGATTCGTTTCAGCGCGTCCTTCCTCGCCAACTCTGTGACGATAACCCGGTAATCTCCGCTGAGTCCGCTATTGTAGAGCGTCGGAGTTAGGTGCTCGGTTCCTCCGCAGGTTCGTTGATTCATGCGAATCACGTTCATGCCTGCTCGATAGGCTTTGGAGGCAATGCCGTGCATGTAGGGGGATTCGCTGCAGCCTTCGAGCCCGTGGACGAGAATCACAGTTTGCGACGATTGCCGATCCAACTGCCAGTGGCAATAACCCACAAGCTGTGTGTCGGGAGCCGTGGTGAAGGATCGAGATTCACAAGGGGTCCCGTCCAATAGCGGTCCTCGCGGCCAATAGCGTGGTGTCAACGTCATTAAGTGGCGATTGCGAAGCAGGAATGCTGGCTGAAACAAGGTTGACGGCATGCGTTTATACTAAAAGAAAAAGGGCGCCGTTCCTACTGTGAACAGCGCCCTTCTTAGAGAAATTGGCTCCCCGGGCAGGACTCGAACCTGCGACCAGCCGGTTAACAGCCGGCTGCTCTACCAACTGAGCTACCGGGGAACAAGGGTTCAATTGGATGAGGAGTGCATTCTAGCAAAAGTAGTGGGTACAGTGGAACGCTTTTTTAGACATCGAAATCTTCTGTTTCATCCTCATCGGAAGAGGCGTCCGTGTTTCCTTCGGCTAAGGCGGCGTAGTGTTTAGCCCAGGTGAGGTAAAGATTACCGCTGTCCCGCATGGTATTTGCGGCCTTCAACAGTTTTTCTACGAGTTCCGGATCTTTCCCTGTCAGTTGGATTTCAGCGGCCCGGCGCTCAATGGCCATCGGATATTCGTGGATTAAACCGGCGATCTCTTTCAGGAGCTCATCGAGCACATTGTCTTCACTCTGCATAGGCTGACCCTTTCCGGTTCCAACAAAAAACCCCATAGCGTAGACGCCATGGGGTTTCCCGTTCATAACATCGAATGCAACTAGCCTTGATAGGCTTGTCCGAGGGAGGCAGACTCGCCTTTTCGGCTCATCAATTCCCCGCTGGCGGTCACGGCCTGCATGACGATAGCTTGATGCTTAGCCGCGTTACACACCACCACGCACAATTCGCACCCTTTGCAGCGGTCGATATTGACCTCGGCGACCATCTTGGTGGTGTTCAGGTCCAAGCAGTTAGCTTCCGGGCAGTACATGATGCAGAGACGGCAGCCCTTTTTTGCCGTGCATTTTTCGTCGATGACTTGCGCAACGTTATACATGCGACCTGATTCCTTTTCTTACGCGGCGACGGCCGGGTCTCCGACACGTAGCTCGACCTTGTTTTTTTCCGCCCATTCACTTGCGATTTCGTACGCTCGATTGACGGTGGCGAGGTTTTTCTGAAGAAGCATTTCCTTCTTAGCGAATTTTTTCTTGATCGCTTCGTCCAGCGAAGCGGTACCACCTGAGGCGACAAATTTCTTCCCGAACCGCTCCTGCAGCGCGGCATCCAACGCTTCCAGCGAGACGCACTTGGTGATGCCGGCGACAGAGCCGATCATCGTCATGTTGGTAGACAGCTCCGTTCCCGCAATCTCGATCGCGAGCTCGGTGCCGGCGATGTAGAACACGGCGACGTTGAGGTCTTTCAGCCGTTCGATATCTTCTTGGGAGAGAAGGTTCTCCCCCGAGTTAATAACGACGACGCCGCCCTCTTTGATGCCGGAGTAGAAGGGCATCGTATAACTTTTGCCCATTGTGATGACCTGGGGATGGAACACTTCGATGACGTCTGGAAATACCAACTCACCGCGGTCGTAAATGCGCTCAATGCCGATCCGGCAATAGCTCTCTGCCGGTGCCATCCGCTTTTCCGCGCCGAAAAACGGATTCGAGATCGAAAACTTCCCGTCCCGGTTGGCGGCCATCGCCATAACATGGGCTGCGGTCACGGCTCCTTGGCCTCCCAGACCTGACATGCGGATATTGAGTCGTTTCTTGATCATCTGTAGCCTCCGGTCCGATTAGGCTTGCGCCTGTCCTGCCAATTGTTTTGCAGCGGCTTTCCGTTCTTTATCCTTTGCGGCCAGTTCGGCCAGCAACTGTTTTGCCGGTTCGCTGGTGTATTCTTTGTACGCGAACCGTTCGGTCGGCTTCTCCGAATCGCGCATTTCCTGAAGTCCTTCCATGCTATTCTTCCCGATTTCGAGAATGCAGGGCGTGTAAAGCTGGAGATAGGTCGGGCCGATCTCTCGGGCGACATGGACGGCATTCCTGATCACTTTTTCAATGACGGAAGGCTTGCTGACGGTGCATTGCACGACATAATGGCAGCCGGATTCGCGGGCAATTTCCGGCAGCCGCACTTTGTCAAACAGCTTGCCAACCGGCGCCATCTTTGCGACGAAGCCTTTCTGCATCAAGCCGCTCTCTTGCCCGCCGGTGTTAGCATAGAGCTCGTTATCGAAGCAGATGGTTGTGAATTTTTCCTGGCGGAACCAGGCCTGAAGCGTCATATCGAGGCCGATGTCCACAGTCGCTCCGTCCCCGGCGAGGACGACAACATCTTTCACGCGGTCGGGGAATCGGACGCTCAAGGCCCGTTTCAGTCCAGAGGCGATCGCGTTCTGGTTACCGAACAGAGAGTGAATATTGTGTACGGCTACCATCGGGAACACCAAGCTGGTACAGCCGGTGGAGCCGACCATGACGGTATCTTCCGGGTTTGGCAACGAGGCCAGGATGTACCGGAACGCCATGGATTCTGGGCAGCCTGCGCAGAGCGAATGCTGCTCGATAAGTTCCTTGGCGTTGCCGATATCTTTCCACCCTCGATCTTCCTTGCCGTAGGTGGCGCTTTTCACGAGGTCTTGATAATCCGACGGCATGATGTCGTAGAGGTCATCGGAAATCTTGATGCGTTCTTTGCTCATTATGGCCTCCTCAAATTCGCTCACGTGAGCGAACTGGTTCGCGTTTACGTCGTGAACTCAACTGCCGCGTCCTGCCATGACAAAGGATTTCTTCAGGCCTAACGCGGTCTTGATCTCGTTGACGATAATCTCCGGCGGCATTGTCATGCCTCCGCACACGTGCGGGCCGGCGTGGACACGATGGTGATTCGGAATAGAAGCTTTGATTTCCTTGGCCAACCAGCCGGTCACGTTGAATTCCGGCACGAAGATGTGTTTGGCGTTCTTGGTTGCTTCACGGATTTCGTCATCCGGCCAGGGCCGCAGTGTCTTTACCTTCACGAGGCCGCACCTCACGCCTTCGTCTTCGAGCATGCGGATGGCTTCGCGGCCCTGTGAGACGGCAGTGCCCGAAGCCACAATCATGATGTCGGCATCGGTGTTTTCCGCGTCGATCAAACCATCCAGCCACTTGATCGAATGCTTGCGGGACCGTTCGACAGCCGCCCAGATTTCCTGCTGCCATGAGGCATGTGTGGCGTAGCTGATGTAGTTGCTCTTCATGACGAATGGATCGCGCATCATCCGGACAGGCGGACATTCCATGTCCATG
>NZ_CDLUDY010000155.1:0-5542 GCF_975968855.1 Petrachloros mirabilis | reverse complement strand
CTGCCGTTTATGCCTCCCTTCAACGTGCGGGATTTCACCGGGTACATCGCGGACATCGCGCTCAATCCGATCAACTGGCTGGTTGTTCCAATCATCGAAGTGGACGGAGTCCCTTCCGTCATCGCTCACAAGAACCGAACGACCTCTTCCTTGATCCAGATCGGTGCTCGCGTTGGTGAAATCGTGAACGACCGGTCGCGCAATTTGGAAAAGTTCCAAGGCGTCGAAGAGGCGACGTTAGACCTCTACAGCGCTGTCCGCAATGCTTATTCCCAGAAGCGGGCGAAGGCTGTTCGCGAGTAAGGCGATGGGCGAGGGGAGTTGTGCAAGAGGAGGGAATCCTTCTGATGTCTTACTCCGTTTGGCCCGCGGCTCAAGCTTTCCGCCTGCATTATGCGATGACTCCCAATTCCCGGCCGACCTTTGCAAAAGCCGCTATGGCCCTTTCGAGTTGTTCCCGCGCGTGACCCGCTGACATCTGGACCCGAATTCTTGCCTGTCCTTCCGGTACGACCGGATAACTAAAACCGATCACGTACACGCCTTCTTCCAGTAATCGATCGGCCATGGACGTAGCCAGGCGAGCCTCTCCCAACATAATGGGGATGATCGGATGCTCGCCGGGGATGAGTCGAAAACCGAGTGTCGTCAACTGGGCTCGGAAGAATTTCGCATTGTCATGAAGCATCGCGCGCAGCGCAGCTCCCGCAGTGACGAGCTTGAGTGCCTTAAGGGCACCGGCCGCAATTACCGGAGGCAGTGCGTTTGAAAAGAGATAAGGGCGTGAACGCTGGCGAAGCAATTCGACGATCTCGGCGCGTCCTGTTGTAAATCCCCCTGCGGCTCCCCCGAGCGTCTTGCCCAACGTACTGGTGATAATCTCTATGCGATTGGCAACATCGAAATGTTCCGGAGTTCCGCGGCCATTACGGCCAACAACGCCGGTCGCGTGACTGTCGTCGACCATGACGGCGGCATCGTAGCGTTCCGCGAGGTCGACGATCCGGTCCAGCCTGGCGAGATCACCGTCCATCGAGAAGACGCCGTCTGTCGCGATGAGGCGCAGGCGGTGGTCGTGTGCCTCCCGGAGTTTGGATTCCAAGTCCGCCATGTCGGAATGGGAAAAGCGGAACCGTTTCGCTTTGCAGAGTCTGATTCCGTCTATGACGCTGGCATGGTTCAGGGCATCACTGATAACAGCGTCCCGCTCATCCAGGAGAACTTCGAACAGCCCTCCGTTGGCGTCGAAGCAGGAGTTGTAAAGAATCGTATCGTCCGTGCCCAAGAATTTGCTGATGGCTTGTTCCAATTCTTTGTGGAGGTTCTGTGTCCCGCAGATGAATCGGACGGATGCCATGCCATATCCATGCTCGTCCATCCCTTCTTTGGCCTCTCGTACGATCCCCGGGTGATTTGCGAGGCCGAGGTAATTGTTGGCGCAGAGATTTATGACCTCCCCTTGCTCGACTCGAATGTCCGAACCCTGGGGCCCGAGCAATTGTCGTTCGGATTTGTAGAGGCCGCGTGAACGGATATCAGCAAGCTGTTGGTCTATAGCGGCTTTGAAGGAGGAATAAGCCATAAGTCTCCTGCGCGAGAGGATCGGGGCAAACGGCAAGGGGTGAATTCCCAATACCTTCCCCCTTGAACCCGTGATCTGTTATGGAAATAAAACGACTTTTCCGCATTCGCCTGAATTGATCAAGTCGAACCCCTTCGCGAATTCGTTCATAGAGAAGGTATGAGTGATGACAGGCTTGATGTTGAGTCCGGCTTTGAAGAGGCCAGCTAATCTGTACCAGGTACTGAACAGTCGCCGCCCGGTAATTCCGTGAACACGGATCCCTTTGAAGATGATTTCGTTAGCCAGGTCGAAAAAAATCGGACCGGTGGGAATTCCGAAGAGGGTGACACGCCCGCCGTTTTTTACGGCACTGAAGGCTTGATGAAGCGCTGCAGGATTGCCGGACATTTCCAGCGAGGCATCCACTCCTTCACCGGATGTAATATCACGGATCGCGGAGGCGACAGCATCGCCTTGCAGCGTCTTGACATTCAAGACATGATCAGCCCCGACTTGTTTGGCGAGATCGAGCCGATAGTCGCTGATGTCCGTGGCGATAATTTTCGCGGCTCCGGCAGTGCGGGCAACTGCCGTGGAAAACAGTCCGGTCGGCCCGCAACCGGTGATCAAGACCGTGTGTCCTGTCAGGTCTTCCGCGAGCGCGGCGTCGACGGCATTACCCAACGGTTCCTGGACAGAGGCGAATTGTGGCGGGATGTCATGTGACGTGTGCCAGAGCACATTCTCCGGCAAGGTAACATATTCTGCAAACGATCCGTCGAGGTCGATGCCGAGGATACGATAATCTCGGCATACATGTGCCTGCCCTGTGCGACATTGAAAACACTTACCACAAGTAATATGCGACTCGGCCGCCACATAATCGCCGATCTTCACGAGCGAGACGGCAGAACCGATTGCGACAACCTCACCACACATCTCGTGTCCGATGATCCGGGGAGGATGGATCCGGCTGTGGGCCCAGGGGTCCCAATTGTAAATATGGGCATCGGTACCACAGAGCGACGTGGCCTTCACGCGAACGACGGCGTCGTGAGGTCCCGGCGTCGGATCCGGGCAGGTTTTCAGGACAAGTCCAGGCATCGCTGAGGCTTTGAGCAGCGCCCGCATGACGACATTGTATACCAGTCCTCGGCATTAGACTAACCGAGAAAAACGGGTTGCAGGACTCTGTGCGAGCTAGGTAGGATGCCGCCTATGACGGCTGTGTCCCACCGAAGCCTGATGCTCTTTGGAGCGGTTTTTTACATCACACTTTCATTCTGGACCGCCGCAGATCTCGTCTTCCCCGCTGCGTCTTCATCTTCGGCCTCCCGACCTGCAAAACGATGGGCCCAGCTTGACTTTAGCCAGAATGATTCTCGCGGTGATGTTTCGATAGGGAAGGCCGTCACGTTGACCGTAACACTTGGAGGAGTGACGCAAGGCGCCCATCCGATTGTGGCGGTGTACGAATCCTCGCTTTTTGAACCCCAAATGGTGACGCTCGAACCGGATCCTGAGTCCTCGACATTGAAAGGAACAGTGACATTGGAGCCGGTTCCATCAGGAAGAATTTCGGTTCATCAAAAGGCCGCGCGCATCCAGATCACATTTGCTAGAACGCGCCAGAACAAGTTCGAACGGATCATGAAACGGATCTTTTACCTCACGCTCGATCAGCAGGAACCGACGAGCGATTTCGATCAGTCTCCCCCGTCGAATCCGGACGAGGTCGTGAACGGCAACTTGATTGTCGAGGAGGTCCAGCCGGATGTCGAACCTGTATCGTCGGGGGCGCTAGCTGAGGAAGACCTCATGCCCCTGGCTGAGCCAGGTCATGGACAAGCCTATTGGAAGCATGTCAGTTATTTGGTTAGTCGAAGTTGGGCCAAGCACGTACGGGGGGTGCGACGTGGGCCATCAGGTGAGACAGTCCGCGTCCATTTCAGGCTCTACCCCAACGGACGGGCCCAGATGATCGAGATCGAGAAGGGTGCAGGATCCCATGAAATCAATGTGGCAGGCATCTACGCAATCGTGGACGCCCAGCCGTTCCCGACTTTTCCAGCGGAGTTGGGAGACGAAGCCGTCGATGTACACGTGCGTATGAGGACCGGGGCACGCTTGAAGCGTCGGAAGGTTCAGTCGACTAAGCAATCATCGGACAAAACAGCCGATGCCTCCAACACGCAGAAGAAGTAACGGAAGAACCGGCTGAAGGAATAACCGGGATCGGTGAAAGGAGAACCTGCATGCGGACGTGCCGGAAGTTGAGTTTTGGTGCGGCGACGCTATTCTGGTTGATAGTTGTGCTTTCCCTGCCTGTCCGAGCCGAGGTCGCCCGTTGGACGGTCGATGTCGAACATTCGACGATCGAGTTTCGCGTCGTGCACATGCTGATTTCGAAGACCACGGGCCGGTTCATGGACTACACGGGGTATATCGAGATGGACGTATCGGCCGGTACGATCAAAGCAATCGAAGCCACCATCAAGACGGCCTCAGTGAATACAAATCATGAAAAACGCGACGCCCATCTGCGAAACCCCGACTTCTTCGACGTAGAGAAATATCCGACCATGACGTACAAGATGAAGAGCTATCAGAAGTTGGCGGAGGGAGGGTATCAGGCTGTCGGAGACCTGACGATGCGGGGCGTGACGAAAGAAATCACCCTGACAGGAGACTTCAACGGTGCGACGAAGGATCCGTGGGGCAACATGAGAGCCGGATTTCAGGGGCGTGGAAAGTTGAATCGAAAAGATTTCGGCATGGTGTGGAACAAAAAGCTGGATACCGGGGGTCTCGTGGTCGGCAATGAGGTCCAGATCAGTCTCGACATCGAGTGTATCAAAGAGAAGAAATAAGTTTACGACCCTTATGCAGAAAGATTTGATGAACGCCTATCTCGACGAAGTGAGTCCTCCTTCCCACTTGTTATTTTTCGGCTGATCAAAGATGAACGCGATGGTTTTGACGCAAGCGGGTGATATCTCTACCTCTCCGTTGCGGCGGCAAGAAGTCCCAACGCCTCAACCAGGTCCAGGGGATGTCTTGGTTCGTGTCACGGTCTGTGGTGTGTGTCGTACAGATTTGCATGTAATCGAAGGAGAGCTGGGATGTCCATTACTTCCCTTGATCCCAGGTCATCAGGCCGTTGGTGTGATCAGCCAGGTCGGTATCAGGGTAACAGAGCGCAAGGTCGGAGAGCGTGTCGGGATTGCGTGGCTCCAGGGTACCTGCGGCCGTTGTGAGTTCTGTGTTAGCGGCCGGGAAAATTTGTGCTGGGAGGCCAGGTTCACAGGCTATCAGGTCCACGGGGGGTACGCAGAATATGCAGTTGTGCCGGAGCGGTTTGCCTATCCGATTCCCGCCGTCTTTAGCGATCAAGAAGCCGCGCCCTTGCTTTGCGCAGGAATCATTGGTTACCGCGCCTTACGATTGAGCGGTATCCAACCGGGGCAACGGCTTGGACTCTATGGCTTTGGCGCGTCGGCACATATCGCCATCCAAATTGCTCGGCACTGGGGTTGTGAGATCTACGTCTGTTCCCTCACGCAGCAGCATCAAGCATTGGCCCGAGAATTGGGTGCCAAATGGGTTGGCGGAGCTTCGGAATCCCCTCCGGACCGGCTACATGGGTCGATCATCTTTGCTCCTGCCGGAGAGTTGGTTCCTCCGGCTCTCAGAGCACTCGAGCGAGGCGGGACTGTAGCTCTGGCCGGCATTCACATGAGTAGGATCCCGTCACTCGATTACGATCATGAGCTGTTCGGTGAAAGAGTCCTTCGGAGTGTCACAGCCAATACCAGGCAGGACGGATTGGATCTCCTGCGCGAAGCGGCGGCTATTCCGATCAGGCCCAAAACCCAGCAATTTCCGTTAGGTGAAGCCAATCAAGCCCTTCAAACTCTCAAGGCAGGGGCGATCAAAGGCGCAGGGGTCCTGACACTCGCATAAACCTCTGCAATGTAT
>NZ_CDLUDY010000154.1:0-8957 GCF_975968855.1 Petrachloros mirabilis | reverse complement strand
GCCGCTGACCTCATGATCACCCAAGTTGGGGCCTGTAAGCGCGAAGTTGAGCTGAGACTGTTTCGCGTGAACCGTTGCTTGATCTTCCGTTATGCCGGGATTATTCGGGTTCAGGAACGCGATGACCGCGTCGCCTGTCTGCGGAGCCGTCGAGTAGATCGCCTCACCCCTCAAACGACCAAATGGCACGATCCGCCACCCGCTCGCTTTGTTCCACGAGAGTTTGTCCAGACAGACGCCACATAGATGCGGTAAGCCTTCGCAAGTAGGCTTGCCGCAGTCCGGACACGAGCCACATCGGCCATCACACCCGGCCTTATCACAACCGCATTTACTGAACGGTTGCTGGTAGCCCGCCGGCTCAACTGTTGTTCGGGAAGCGATTGATGGGGAAAGAATTGGATGCTCAGGCTGCATTACCATACGACGAAGTTGAGCGTTCTCGGCCTCCAATGCTTCTAGCCGCCGATGGATGCCCTGAAGCTGACTCCACGCTTCACCTGGCGCCTGGGGCGTGAACTCTTGGTACGCACCGGCTCCGACCGTCGGCAGCGGCTGTGATGACTGAGCCAACAGCAACTGCGGCGCAAGGAGAAGGCACAGAACTGGGACGACGGGACGGCAAACCAACACAGCACTTCTCGGCAAAGAGACAGAAATTGCGGCACATCGTATCGGTTCTTATCGTCAGGCAGTCTAGGAAAACTTTGTCTGTTTTGCCGATTCGGGTAGTTCTTTTGCCATCCGGGCACCGCGCCTCGCGGAGGTCCAGGTGTCGGACGATCAACTTTAGCGATGACATGCCGGCACTAGCTCGCGCATTTGCAGGAGGTTTCCACGGCCAACGTTGCCACAGCGCCGAGGCTCTTCCTCCGTCAACATTGCCGACTTTACGCGAGCAGGCTGGCTGTTGAGCAAGGGGATCTTCGGTTCTTTGGCCATGGTAGCGTCTCGGATGACGGATAGAGTCGCCAAGTCTGGCAATTGACGCCGTACGAGAACCGCGCGAGCGGTCACGACGGTTTTTCCCTCCAGATCAAAGCAGAGGCTGCCATTTCTCGCCGGATGATTCATCAGACTCCCAAAAGTCTCGGCTTTCGCCGAATGGCGTGTTTTCAGTGTCCACCGATCAATCACCTCGGCACGCAAAGTGCCGTTGTGCTTAATGTCCCAAGCCCTCTCCGTATCTCCGAAGACAGGTCCTCAAGATCCTCTTGTGGCCGTGTCTTATGGCACGGCTTTGGAATGAGACCGTTCGCATCGATTCGGGTTTGCGGGCATAATCACATAATTCCCATGGCCAATCGCGTCGAGGACGACAGTTTGACATGACGGCTCCCACCGATGGGACTGACTAGCTTTGCGGAATGGTTTGTTCGATGAGATATGTTTTTACCTTTCTGGCGATTACATGGCTGGGTGCGACGGCTTCGGCGGAAAGCCGGCCGAACATCCTGTTCATTCACATGGAAGACTTGGGCGTGCAGATTCCGGCCTACGGCGATCACACGGTGGCCACTCCGCATCTCGATCAACTGGCGGCCGACGGCATCGTTTTCGAACGGGTTCACGTTACCGCCGCCACCTGTGCAGCCTCGCGCGGGACGATCTTCAGCGGGATGTATCCGCACCAGAACGGGATCATGGGATTTGTTAATCAGCATGGATTCCATTATCGCGAAGGCATCCCCACGTTTGTGGCCGATCTCAAAGCCGCCGGGTACGCTACGGGGATCACTTACAAGGACGGCGTGGAAAGCAGCCATTACAAAACGAAACCCGTTCGCTTCGACTTCCATCCAAAGTACACCGAGAACTGGCTGATGGGCTTGAAAGGGAAGATGGCTCCCAAGGCGAAAGACAACCCGCCGCTGGCCAGTTTTTCCGTGGACAATTTCCAGTACTTTCTGGACCAGCTGAAAGACGGCCAACCGTTTTACTTTCAAGCCCAGACGCCGGACACGCACCATGTCTGGAACCGCCCGCATTTTATTGGAAAGGGAGAACCCGATTGGCCGTATCCCGACGTGAATCGGTCGCGCGTGACGGCCGTGCCAGGTTGGGGGGATTCGCTCCAGCCAACGGGGGCGCTTCGGGAGACGGTGGCTGAATATTACGAGGCGATTCAACGTGTGGACTGGTACGTCGGGCAAATCCTGGGACTGCTGAAGGAATACGGTCACGCCGAGAATACGCTCGTTGTCTTTTCCGCCGATCACGGTCCATCGCATCTTTTGCGCGGCAAGACGACCGCTTATGAAAACGGCTTGCGCGTCCCGTTTATCGTGAGCTGGCCGGGGCATCTGAAGGAACCGGGATCGCGATCCGACGCCCTGGTCTCGTTCGTCGATCTTTACCCCACGTTTGTGGAGGCCGCCGGGTTGGAAATCCCGGAGCATCTGCCGGGTCATTCGATCGTTCCGGTACTCAAAGGCCAGCCTTCACCTCGCAAGCATCTGTATTCGGCCTTCGTGGCCCATACGACCGGGCTGCACCAGTACTGGCCGACTCGCACGGTGACGGACGGGCGTTGGAAGCTGATCCAAAACGTCTTCGGCGATGGCAAACGTCAGCGATTCATCGATGGAAAAACAGCTGTCTTCAGCCTCAACAAACGACTCGGCGAACTACCGGCCGACTCATTGGCGCGACAACTCGCCCACCGTTGTGAAGTTCCTCCGGCGTTCGAACTGTACGACTTGCAAAACGATCCAAACGAACTCCACGATCTTTGGGGTGAGCCCGAACATGCCGCTGTAGAACAACGCTTGCGCAATCAATTGAAGCGCTGGCAGGAGCAGACTCTGGATCCGTTTCGCAATCCGGATTTTGTCGAGAAATTCACGTCGGTCTACCTGAAGAACTACAAAATCTGGAAATCGTTAGGCGGCTTCAGGATGAAAGACCCGAATGCGTTGAATTTTGAGGACTTCATACCCGCCTGGGATGCAACACCTTATCTCGGAAAGAAGGACCGGTAATTTCATGATACATGCACACCAGTGTCTTTGGTCTGCTGTGTTGACGGGAATGTTTCTGGGCGTCGAAGCGCGTGCAGGGGAGCCTGAGTTCAAACCCACTCGAAAATCTCTTTCGCGATACCAAGTGCCCCAATGGTACGAGGACGCCAAGATCGGTTTCTTTTACCACTGGGGGCCGCAATCCGTGATCGGAGACCACTTCAACGCGGACGTGCTCGCCTTCTGCCGGCAACAGGGGAAACATGCCGGCACCGCAAAACGCAACCCGCCCGGGCAATGGGGCGCGACGATGTACCCATCCCCTGGCAAACCGGAAGCCGAACAGAACGCCGCGTCGATTCTTCAGCGTCGCTGGTATGGGGACCAGAAAGAATTCAGCTACAAAGACCTCATTCCGCTGATGACAGGTGAACGATTCGATCCGGAAGAGATGGTCCGGCTGCTCGACGAAGCCGGCGTCAAATACATCGCTCCCCAAGCCGTCCATCACGATGGTTTCGCGATGTGGGATTCCAAGGTCATCGACACCTACAATGCCGCGAACATGGGGCCGAAGAAAGACACCGTGCGGATGGTGATCGATGCCGCCCGAAAGCGGAATATGAAAGTCGGTGTGTCGACTCATGTCTGCCGGCATTCCTGGTACTTCCCCAAGACGCCCGGATACGATGTGAGCGATCCGCAGTACGTCGAGCTCTACGGCGAGGGTCTCGCGAAAGGCGGACTGCCCAAACCGGAGGCTGTGCAGAAATGGGAAGATACGCTCGGTGAACTGGTCGACTCGTTCCATCCGGATTACATCTTTGTCGACGGCGGCACGGCGGATATCTACTGCAACACGAACAGTTACGTCATCCAGGACGCATTCCGACGCATTGTGGCACGCACCTACAATTCCGGTTTGAAGAACGGCTACGAGCCGGTGATTACGTTCAAACGGGAGTCCTTGTACAAGGACGAGGCCGTGCCCGACTATGAAGCCGGCAACCTGCTGGGTATCGCGCCGTACAAATGGCAGACACATGCCAACATTGCCGGTTGGTTCTATCGGCCGGGCCAGTTTGTCACTCCATCGCGGGTGCTGTTCAGGAAGATCGTCGATGTCGTCAGCAAGAACGGAAACATGCTCTTGAACCTGGGGCTGAAAGCCGACGGCTCCATTCCCGACAGCGAGATCGCCTACCTCAAAGACATGGCGAAGTGGACGACGGTCGTTGGCGAGGGGCTTTACAGAACCCGACCGTGGCTGGTTTATGGAGAAACGGAACCCGGAAAATCATTCCAGTTCAAAGAAAATAATCTCAAGGGCATCGTTTACGACGACCCCGAGCGGGTGAAGATGGGAGTGGCCCTCATCTTTGAAGGAGACATCCGCTACACGCGCAGCAAGGAGGGCAGTACGGTTTATGCATTTCGATTGAGCTTTCCGCGGGAGCCCACATTTTTGACGACATTTTCAAAGCAGGGGCCGGCCGGCAATGTCACAGTCAAGAAGATCGAACTCCTTGGTAGCCAGCAGAAGGTAACCTGGAAGCGTACCGACCAGGGAATTCAAATCGCTCCCCCCAAGGAAGGCGTGTTCGAAAATGACGAGTGGCCGGTGGTGTTCAGGATTTCCCTCACACAACCTGGTACCAGCGGAAGTTTCGGAAAGAAAGACCGGTAACATCAATGTTTCAATTCCAGAAAACTGTTTTGATGTTCCTCGCCGGGAACTGTCTATCCCTACTGCCGCTCCTGTATTCGGGTTGGTCATCGGTTACAAATGCGGCTGAGGACGCCAGGCCGAATGTGGTATTCGTTTTGGCGGACGACATCGGTCCCGGCGACATCGAGGTGTTTCAGGAACGCTTTTCCAAGCGGGACGCCTTGATTTCCACGCCCACATTGAACGGTTTGATTCAAGACGGGCTGACCTTTGAAAATGCGAGGACGCCGGCGGCACTCTGCGCACCAACGCGCTGGGCCGTGATGACCGGCAACTACAATTATCGCAGCCACAAACCGTGGGGAATCTGGGGAGCATTTGAACCCAACAGAATCCCTGCTGAGCAGATGACGCTTGGTCGCGTCATGCAGCGGGCCGGTTACACGACGGCTTTCTTCGGCAAGTGGGGATTCGGTTTACAGTGGAATGCTGAGGGATCGAATGAAATCTACACTGGGAATGAATACGGCAAAGGCGCTGTGGATTTGACCCGCGTTGTTCGCGGAGGTCCTTCCGATCTTGGATTCAATTATTCGGTGGCTCTTCCTGCCGGCATCCAGAATGTCCCGTATGCCTTTTATGAAAACGAAAAGTGGATGCCACTTTCAAACGATTCGGTGATCACGAATCTGACGTGGCGAGGTGTCCCCAAAGGGAGTCAGCTGGGCAAACAGCCAGGGAGAGGCGATTCGGCCTGGGATTCCCGCCGAGTTGGACCAATTCTGGCGCAAAAGGCTGTCGATTTTATCACTCGTCGTTCTGATTACAGACCGTTTTTTATCTATTACTGCTCCCAGGCGGTACATCACCCGCACACGCCGCACGATCAACTCGATGGCAAGCCTGTGGCGGGCACAACGCCATCGAAGCATCTCGACATGGTCAACGAATTCGACATTCAACTGGGAATGCTGATTCGTGCCTTGAAAGCGCGTGGTGTCTACGAAAACACGCTGATTGTCGTGACGTCCGACAATGGCGGCATGGCTGGAAACAACGGTGTGAAAGAAACTATTTCCGCGGGACACGACTCCACCGCCGGGCTGCGTGAGGACAAGGGTTCGATTTACGAAGGTGGTTCTCGTGTGCCGTTCATCGCCATCTGGCCGGGAAAAATCCGTCCGGGAACCGTTTCCACCCAACCCGTGATGGCGCAGGATATGTTAGCAACCTTGGCGGCACTGACCGGACGGAAACTCGGCGAAACCGACGCGATGGATTCACTGAATCTGCTGCCGCTGATGACCGGTGTTCCCGGTGCGAAAGGCCACGATGTGATGGTGACTCAGGGGCGTGGCAAACATGGCGTGTGCACCGCGATCATCGAAAACGATTGGAAGCTCATCATCCAGACGAATCAACGGAACGGGCAGATTCGCAAGCCGATCGCACTCTTCAATCTGAAGGAGAATCCGTTGGAAGAGGAGTCCGGCAATCGGATCAATGCTCCCGAACAAGCCGCACGAGTGAAGCATCTCATGAAATTGAACGACCAACTGCGCGACGAAAAACAAAGAACGACTCTAACCCTGTAAGCGGAAATTCGATGGGGAAAAGATTTCTTGCCTGTTGTGCAATCGCGATTGCACTGCTTCCACTGCGGGGGAATGCCGATAGTCTGAAGAACAAAAACGTTCTTCTGCTCTGTGTCGACGACTTGCGCACGGTGATGGGGTGCTACGGCGGAGCCGCGAAGACGCCGAATCTCGACAAACTGGCCGAAACGGCGACCGTGTTCACACGCCACTACATCCAGTGGCCGGTGTGTGGTCCGTCACGCGCTTCAATGCTGGGAGGCTTGCGACCGGATTCGACGGGGATCTACGAAATCGGCAGTTCCTGGCAAATCTCCAAACGCCCTGACACACATCCCACGATGCCCAGGTATTTCCGAGACAACGGCTACACCACGCTGAGTTTCGGCAAGGTCTATCACGGTAAAGGAATCGGTAAGGGTTATGGATGGAGCGAAACGCCGTGGAAGCTCAATTGGACGTGCTATGTCGACTTCGAATACATCACCGGTAAAGAGAAGCGGTGGCGTCCCGCGTATGAGATTTACGACGGCCCCGATTCCAAGCACAACGATTTCCAAACCGCCGACCGAGTGATTCAAGCTCTCCAAGCCAACAAGAATCGCCCGTTCTTCATTGCGGGAGGTTTTTTCAAGCCTCATCTGCCGTTCGTGGCCCCTCAGAAATACTGGGAGCTTTATTCGCCTGAGGACATCAAGACGATCGACCCGGTCAGTCTGCCGGCGGGTGCCGCGGATTACATGTATCACTGGTCGGAAATCGCGTCCTACGGTGGTCCCGACGGGAAATTGTTTTCCGGCGACGACGGCGTGAACGACACCGAGACCCGTCGGATGATTCACGCCTATTACGCGTGCGTCAGTTTCATCGATGCCCAGATCGGCCGCGTTCTCGGCGCATTGGAAAAGAATGGCCTGGCCGAGAATACCGCCGTCGTGATCTGGAGCGATCACGGATTTCATCTGGGCGACCACGGTCGCTGGGCCAAGCACACGCAGTTCGAACAGGCGATGCGAAGCCCGCTGATCGTTCGTTTGCCCGGGCAGCAGGCTTTCACCGGATCGACGAACGCCATCGTCGAGTCGGTCGACATCTATCCAACCTTGTGCGAGTTCGCCGGATTGAAGACGCCGGGCTTTGTCCAAGGAAAAAGCTTCATTCCGGTGCTTGCCGGAAAGTCGAATGGAAAGCCGGCCGCGTTCAGTCAGATCCGGCCCGTGAATCGAAGGAAAGACAACGTGATGGCTTATTCCGTTCGGACGCGGGACTATCGCTATGTCGAGTGGCGCGCGCGCGCTCCCGGCAAAGAGACCACGATCGTGTGGCGTGAACTCTATGACCATCGGACTGATCCGGAAGAGACGATCAGCGTCGCAGACCAGCCCGAATATGCCGAGATCGTCAAGCAGCACGAAAAGCGCGTCTTGGAAAACTATCCCAGCGCCCGGCGATCTGATTGACCACGAGCGACGCGATAATTGCCTCGAATGCACCCTTGCAAAACACGAGAGCGAGAGAGTCCAACACGCAGAGGTGCGATTCACCGAAGCGAACTTGCGGTTTTTCTCAGGCGCCGAGGTTGGACCACCCGCTAGCTCGGAAATATCCAGCGAACCGCAGGAGGTGGAAGGCACCGAAGCGAGTTGGCTAGACCGACTGCCTCCCGGAGCGCACTGTGCGGAATCGGACGCGGACGTGCAGGCTCTGGAGGTATTCATGGAGGCCATTGAGCAAGCCCAAGCGATGGATCGCCAAAGTGTGCGGGAGCGGGCCGCCAGCGAGTTCGGCACCGACCGGATTGTGGACAGCGTCGTGCAAGCCCTCGGAGCCTTGCTGAGGCAGCCCCTCTAATGGCCGACTTGCGGCTTTTCGGCTAATCTGATTTCCATAGCTAAAATTACCCGCACACTCTCGAAGATCAAATGCGGCGATCAGCAGGTCTTTGAAACAATACTGCTGTTGGTCCGTTAGGAAGTGCGTTATTTGGCGGCTGGCAACGCCTACGGTAGAGCCTTTATCCACGCGCCTCAATAAGCGAGTACCTTCCTGAACTTTCGCTGACGAAAGCATCGCCAAATGAAAACACGGAAAACGAAGACAGTTGGACAGCGATACGTTGCGCTACTGCTTACTATCAGCTCGATTACTTGCGCGTGCTTGTCAGCAGCTGCGTGGGGAAGCGACGAAACTAGAGCGGAGGAAGTACCATGCGCCTCGGCCACCCCGATCGTCGAAGGCTGCGAAATCGAGGGGATGATCAAACAGGGTGAATTTGACTCAGCACGCGGGAGGTGGGCTCCTTTGCGCGCGGTAATCAAGATGACGAACACTTCCGATGACGGACGGAAGCTTTCCTTTTTCTGCCAGATCATTTCACAGGACAGCAAGAATCACAGCGATGTCTTTTTGTTCAGCGAGGGGACCTACGAAATGTCTATCGCTCCTCGGGAAACACTTGTTCGGGAGTTTCCTTTCATCGATCTGATGGCCAGCTTGCCCAGTGGTTACACGAAGGACACCATCGCGATAAGATTGGTCGAAAACCATTCAAACGACATGGCGATCACATCGCCATCGAGCCCGGCAAGAAACTTGAGGTCGGCGACGACCCCGTCACTATTGCCGTAAGGACCAAGCAGAAGGTGGCGGAAAACGAAGCAGCCGGATGGAACGCGAACAGGCCAACTGACAACGACGTAATTTTGCCGAGCAAGGCAGTAAATGCGCTCTTAG
>NZ_CDLUDY010000153.1:0-7997 GCF_975968855.1 Petrachloros mirabilis | reverse complement strand
TCCGTTGGGATTTGCCGAGCCGTCATGAATCAATGTCAGGAAAGGCAGTCCGCATTCACGATACCGAGGGCCGGTTGTTGGCGGTGGGAAGGTGTCCGTCCGGACCGCAGGAGGCAGTGGCGATTGAGAAGATGCTGGTGAGTCAGGAGTAAGTTAAGAGGAAGACAAAGAAGAAAGAGGAGATTGTCCCATGGCGTTATTGAAAGAAGCGAAAACAGAGTTGATCAAACAGTACCGGCAGCATGACACGGACTCCGGCTCTCCGGAAGTTCAGATTGCCGTGCTGACGAACCGCATCACTTATCTCACGGAGCATTTCAAGCTACACAAGAAGGATCACCATTCCCGGCGCGGTCTCTTGCAGCTTGTCGGCCGTCGCCGCCGGCTGCTGGACTATCTTCGTACGATCGACGTTGCACGCTATCGAGCGATCATTGATCGGCTGGGCATCAGAAAGTAGTGAAGTTTACGCTGCCGCGCAGGAACGCGGGAGCGTCTAGAACCGTCACACAGGTGAACACTGACATGCGCTCCCAATGCGCCATACCGCAGGCGTGGCGAGCATTTATACGGAGCGCATCTCTGTGGGCATCTGTGGGGCATAACTGAAGGAGACCATAGATGGTACACACAGTAGAACTGGATATTGCCGGGCGAATACTACGGCTCGAGACGGGACGTGTCGCCAAGCAGGCTGACGGATCGATCTGGGCCTCGTACGGGGACACCGTCGTATTAGCCACGGCCGTCGCTTCGCAAAACGCTAAGCCCGGCGTCGATTTTCTTCCGCTCACGGTTGATTATCAGGAAAAGGCCTATGCAGCAGGGAAGATTCCCGGTGGCTACTTCAAACGTGAAGGACGGCCGTCCGAACGGGAGGTACTCGTCAGTCGATTGATCGATCGTCCCCTTCGACCGCTATTCCCCGAGGGGTATTACTTCGAAACTCAAGTCATTGCGTCGGTGCTGTCCTCCGATAAGACCGGCTCGTCGGACGTGATCGGGATTACGGCCGCATCCGCCGCACTGGCTGTGTCGAATATTCCGTTTCTTGGACCGATTGCAGGCGTCAAGATCGGGCGTGTCAACGGGCAGTTCGTCGTCAATCCCGACCTCGAAACCCTCAAGGACAGTGAGCTGGATTTAGTCGTCGCCGGCACGGCTGATGCGGTCATGATGGTCGAAGCCGGAGCGAACGGATTGCCGGAATCGACGATGCTCCAGGCGATCGAATTGGCCCACGCCGAGATCAAGAAGATCGTCGCTAAGATTAATGAATTGAGCGGGAAGGTCGGCAAGGCCAAGCGGACGGTGAAGACGGAGGAAATCGATCCGGCTTTGGGAGATCAAGTGAAAGCGCTTGTAGCGCAGGGCATCAGAGACGCCATCATGATTCCCAACAAATCGGCTCGGCAGGAACGGCTCGACCTGATACTCGGCGAGGCGATTGAAAAGTTGAAAAATCTTGAAGATCCCGACCGTGAGAGGCACGTCAAGATCATTTTCCACGGGCTGGAGTACACCGAAGTTCGGAATATGATCCTGGAAAAAGGCTCGCGGGCCGACGGCCGTGGTCCTGCCGACATCCGCCCGATTACCTGCGAAGTCGGCGTCCTTCCCCGGACGCATGGTTCGGCTTTGTTCACCCGAGGCGAAACGCAGAGCTTAGCCGTCGTGACGCTCGGGACGACCGACGATGAACAGCGGATTGATGCGTTGGAGGGGGAATACACCAGAACGTTCATGCTCCATTACAATTTCCCGCCGTTCAGCGTCGGGGAAGCGAGGCCGCTTCGCTCGCCGGGCCGCCGCGAAGTTGGGCATGGAGCCTTGGCGGAGCGGGCGCTCAAGCCCGTCATCCCCAACAAAGAAGCGTTCCCTTACACATTGCGCCTCGTTTCCGACATCTTGGAGTCCAACGGCTCATCGTCGATGGCGACCGTGTGCGGTGGAACCTTGGCGATGATGGATGCGGCGGTGCCTATCAAGGAGCCGGTCGCAGGAATCGCCATGGGTCTGATTAAGGAAAACGATCGTGTGATGATCCTTTCCGACATTCTTGGATTGGAAGATCACCTCGGCGACATGGATTTCAAGGTGTGTGGAACGAAGGACGGTGTGACGGCGTTGCAAATGGATATCAAGATCGGCGGCATCACGCCGGCCCTGATGCATCAGGCGCTGGAGCAGGCGAAGGCCGGCCGGCTACACATTCTCGGCTGCATGAAGAAGGCCCTCGACACACCCCGCTCCGACATGTCCGCATTCGCCCCTCGTATCTTCACGATGAAGGTGAAGCAGGACAAGATTCGCGAGGTCATCGGGCCGGGCGGAAAAACCATCCGGGGCATCCAAGCCGATTGCGGTGTAAAGGTCAACATCGAAGATACGGGTGTTGTGACGATCGCTTCAGTCGACGGGGCTTCGCTGGAGAAGGCCAAGGAGATGATTAATCGGATCGTCGAAGAGGTCGAAATCGGCAAAACCTATTTGGGCACCGTTCGAAAAATCATGGACTTCGGAGCATTCGTTGAGGTGCTTCCCGGAACGGATGGCCTGGTGCATATCTCGCAACTGGCCCATCACCGGGTGAAATCTGTCGCGGACGAAGTAAAAGAGGGGGATCAGATTCTGGTCAAGGTCTTAGAAATCGACCGGCAGGGGAAAATCCGCCTCAGCCGCAAGGAAACCATGCCTGCCCCCACCGGGGCCGGCACGAAGGAACAAACCTCCGGGTAAACGCCTTGTATCGCAGGCTCGTTCTGGAAAACGGCGTTCGGTTGGTGACCGAACAGATTCCAATGCTCAAGTCGGTGACGGTGGGAATCTGGGTCAATGCCGGATCCCGGGACGAGCTTCCTTCCCAAGCAGGCTACTCTCACTTCATCGAGCATATGTGCTTCAAGGGGACCCGTTCCCGGTCCGCCACCGAGATTTCGCGTGAGATCGACGGGCTCGGTGGAGAAATGAATGCGTTCACCACGCGCGAGACGACGACATTCTATGTCAAGGTTCTCGATCAACAGTTGAAGCAAGCGATCGAACTGTTGGCGGATCTGTTCCATCACTCGCGCTTCGACCCCAAGGAAATCGAGAAAGAAAAGCAGGTCGTTCTCGAAGAAATCCGGATGGTGCAGGACGATCCGGAGGACCTCGTTCAGGAACTCCATACTGGACAGGTGCTCGGTCGCCATCCGCTGGGGCGGTCGGTCTTGGGCGCCGAAGATTCTATTAAGAATCTTCGGCGTCAGGATCTGATGGAGTACATGGATACACAGTACGATCCGGCGCAAATCGTCATCGCGGTTGCCGGAAATTTCGAGCAACGGGCGTTGGAGAAGTTAGTCGCCCGGTTTTTCGGGAAGGCGAACCGTACCAACGGCCTTGAGAAGTCGATGAGGCATGCACCGGAAGTCTGTGGAGGGGTGTTGAAACGGAAGAAATCATTGGAACAGGTCCACCTGTGCCTCGGACTGAAGGGGGTAGCAGCCGGACATCGGGACCGCTATGCCGTCTATGCCTTGAACAGTGTGTTGGGCGGAAGTATGAGTTCTCGTCTCTTCCAAGAGGTCAGAGAAAAGCGCGGACTGGCCTATTCCATCTACTCTTTTCTCTCAGGCTATTCCGATGTCGGAACAATTACGGTGTATGCAGCCACCAGACCCAAAGAAGTCGACCGGGTAGTCGCTCTTGTCTGCAAAGAGATCGCTCGGATGACAAAATGCGGAATCACGAAAAAGGAGCTCGAACTCGCCAAAAATCAGATGAAAGGCAGTCTCATGCTCAGCCTTGAGAATTCCCATAGCCGTATGAGCAAGTTGGCGAAGGATGAACTCACACAACAGAGGCATATACCCCTCGAAGAGCTGTTGGCGCAGATTGATTGTGTGACGACGGATGCGGTGCATGCGGTCGGGTGCGAATTGTTCTCACCGGACCATCTTGCGATTACTGCATTGGGACCAATTTCACCCCGTTCGCTTCATGCATTCAGATGAGAATTTTCTAATAGATTAATGTTCGTTGCGCATAGGAGAGAGAGAAATCCGTGATGTGAGAACAGCGTAACCAATTGTTTAATAAGTACTATTATCCACTTATTCGAAGTTATGCACAGGCCAAACATTTCCTTGACTCCCATTAGAGATTTGAGTAGGATGGGCCCCGTTTTTCGGAAAAAGCATTTTCAACCATTGGGACGCGTCGCGAGAGTTAGCAAAGGAGGTGCTTTTTAATCATCTCTCGTGTGGGCGGACCTTTCAAAAAGCTGGTTTTAATTTTTCGTACTTAAAGTGAAGCGTTCATCAGTTTTGTGGTTGTTACTTTTATGAAGGAGGGATTTGGTATGAAAAGGGTCGTATTTCTAGCTGCCGTTGCAGTGGTTTCTATGCTCGGCTTGCTGACGGCCGAATTTGCCGTCGCCGCCGATGCGCCTGGTGGCGCGACCGGAGCGGCGATAGAGCCGGATGGCAAGACGCCTTATGTGGGGACCACTCCGAAGACCCTCAAGGGTCGCGTCTGGTCCCAGTGGGCTGACAATCCCGATGGCGAGATCCTCTTCGGGATTCAGTATTGGAACACCGGTGAGCCGGCCTCTGGCACTCCATCAGGTCGTTCTTCTTCCGACCTCGATGTGAAGCCGCCGGATCCATTGTTCTCCTGCTGCGCGTGGGGTTTTGTCGGCGGTACGGACAAGAACAATCCGTATTCCGGTTGGTACCATGCTGCGACAACTGTCCGATTGGCCGTGAAGGACAAGGCGCTCATGGACCAGATCATCAAGGCTTCGCAGGAACTGGTCGCCATGGAAGTGAGCCTGGATGGACGGACGATCACTGGATTCAAGCTCTTAAAGTAATCGACTTCGACAAGATCTCATTTTTTCATGCTGTTGAAGGAGGACGAGACTATGAAGTTCCAAATGAAAGGCTGGGCCGTGTTGGCCGCAGTGGCGCTGGTAGGTTCTATGGCCTCCACCGCATTGGCCATTGAAGCATTCCAAGAGCGTTTTGAATGGGGGGACATGAGCAAGCCCACCACCATTCAAGGTCGGGTAGTTGTATTGGATCCCTACGATGAAGCAGTGTGGCTTAACGTGGCCGTCTTCGGTGGGAACGCCGAGAGCGGTCTTTGGTGGCAAAAACTTCATCCGGGGAAGAACCTCAAGTTCTACGCCGATAAAGGTGCCTGGGAAGAGTTGAAGAAGCTGGCCCGTCCTCATGCAGGACCGGCTGCAGCAAAAGAAGTACCCCCGTCTTCAGAAGGTGTGCTGGTCGAAGTCGTTGCGACCGAGCCGGAGCAGAATCACCGTGTGATTTCGTCTGTGAAGAAGATTCCAGAGGTCGCCGGTGCGCCTAACAAACCGAAAAGCATCACGGCTCTAGAATATTGCAAAGGGAAGGACGATTTTGATCCAGCCTGCGCCGAAGCGAAGCGGAAAGTGGCATCCGCACCGAAGGGGCCGGCCAAGTTGGGACAGCACTACGATGTGTTGATCCCTGGTGGTACACCGGTTGGTGGTATCATCCCGAACACCGGCGCTTATAACTACGGCAAATAACCGAAGCAGCGGTTGATTTGAAGAAAGCGGTCGCTCCTACAAGAGGGGCGGCCGCTTTCTTTATTGTCTGGAATTTTTGGGGTCCTCCGGCTTAACCATTCGTTGCCAGGCTGCTAGCTGATTGAGTGCATCGAGCGGCGTCATCCCGAAGAGGTCGATCTGCTTGACCTCTTCGATCAACGGGTGTGGCTGGGGTAGAGAGGGCTGTGTCGTGGCTGGTTGGTTGCTGGCCTCTCCTGATGTGTCTGCGCGCTCCAGTTGGGCGAGGACTTCTTGGGCGCGTGCGATTACAGATCCCGGAAGACCGGCAAGCTTGGCGACATGGATCCCGTAACTCCTATCTGCTCCCCCTGGTACGATTTTTCTCAGAAAGACCACGTTCCCATCACGTTCTTGAACCGCGACCCTATAATTCTTAATCCCCTCGCGAAGCGATTCCAATTGCGTCATCTCATGATAGTGGGTCGCAAAGAGCGTTCTTGCGCCTAAGTGACTCCGGTCCTGAATATACTCCGCGATGGCCCAGGCGATGCTCAGTCCGTCGTAGGTGCTGGTGCCGCGGCCGATCTCGTCAAGCAGGATGAGGCTCTTGGCAGTTGCGCAATTCAAAATATTCGCGCTCTCGACCATTTCAACCATGAAGGTGCTCTGTCCTGCGGCGAGGTTGTCGGAGGCCCCAACGCGGGTGAAAATCCTGTCGACCAACCCGATATGGGCCTCTGCAGCCGGCACAAAACTACCAATTTGAGCGAGTAGTGCTATAAGGGCGACCTGGCGGAGATAGGTACTCTTCCCCGCCATATTCGGTCCTGTAAGGATCACGAGCCGGCAGTCATCTCCGTTAAGCGATGTATCGTTCGGGACAAATTCCTGATCGACGGTCAATTGCTCGACAACCGGATGGCGGCCTTCACGAATACGGAGTGTTGACGAATCATCGACCATCGGCTGGACATAGCGATTCAAGGCGGCGGTTTCAGCGAGAGAGGCGAGGACGTCGATCAGTCCGAGTGCCTCGGCCATGGCCTGGAGTCGCGGGACCTCCTTCGCGAGATGTCCGCGAAATTTGGAGAATAGTTCCTCTTCAAGGGCCAGCAGCTTCGACTCAGCTCCCGTCACCCGTTCTTCCAGTTCCTTGAGTTCCCCTGTCATGAATCGTTCGGCGTTAGCCAGGGTCTGCTTGCGAATGAAATCCGGAGGAACCTTCGCAAGATTGGCTTTGGTCACTTCAATGTAATAGCCGAAAACTTGGTTGTATCTAACCTTCAGAGAGTCGATGCTGGTCCGATCCCGTTCTTTTGCCTCGAGCGCCGCAATCCAGCCTTTGCCTTCGGTGCGGGCTTTTCGCAATTCGTCGACATCGGCATTGTAGCCAGAACGGATCACGCCACCGTCTCGTACCGACAACGGCGCGTCAGGTTCTATGGCCTGTTCGATCTGATCGAACAGGTCCCGGCAGTCGTCCCACGCTTCTCTCCGAGCCACCAACAACGTCGTCTGAAAATCTGAAAGGTGGGAACGTAGTTCCGGAAGGGCGGTCAGAGATTGTTTCAAGGCCAGGAGTTCCCGTGGCCCGGCGATTCCGAGCGTCAGGCGGCTGCTGAGACGGGCTATATCCTGTATGGCGCGCAAGGTCGTGCGGATCGCCACCCGCGGCGCGATCCGATCCTTGAGTTCGGCCACTGCATCAAGTCTTGCCTCGATGGCAGTTCGATCGACGAGCGGGCGTACCAGCCACTCGCGCAGGAGGCGACTTCCCATCGCCGTCGCTGTTCGGTCCAGGACCGATAGGACGGTGGAAGATTGTCGTCCTGGTCGATCCTCTGCCTGGCCGATGGGGCGAACCAGTTCCAGGTTGCGGATCGTGGCGCTGTCCAGATGCATCGACTCGTGACTCCATCGCCGTTGAAGGCGACGAATATGGTCGAGCGGGGCGGATGGCTGGGTCTCCCGGAAGTAACGCCAGACTGCTCCCGCTGCGCTCAATCCAGCCGTGAGCCCCCGACAGCCGAATCCGTCAAGCGAGAGAACGCCGAGATGCGACCGTAATAACTTCTCGGCCTCCCCGGAATCGAAGAGTTCCGGCGGCTGTTCGCATAATCTCAATCCAGAGAATTGATCGAGGCGAAGTCCATGAGCAGTAGCGGTTCCGGCGTGGAGCAGTTCTCGTGGCTCAAGTCTCGCAAGTTCGTCGAGGAGCTGCTGATCCGAGCCGGAACCGTGGAATTCCATCACCCAGAAATCACCGGTGGAAACGTCGAGGCTCGCCAGGCCCCAGGGACCCGGATCCTTGGAGTGGCCGGACGGTGTTGCACGAGCCACTGACGCAAGAAAGTTGGACTCTCCCGGGGCCAGAAACTCCGTATCGACCAGTGTTCCGGGAGTGTAGAGGCGCACCACTTCGCGACGTACAAGTCCCTTGGCCAGCTTGGGGTCT